>DAIOXA010000013.1:0-16400 GCA_036758185.1 Bacillota bacterium | reverse complement strand
CAAGGTTACATCCTTCCCATAGGGAATGTTATAAGAGATCCCTCCCCCTTCAATGTCGGTAAATCCGCCGGCCAGGGCAATCTCCGAAAGCAAACGGGCATCAGGAGTCCCATGACGTAGCTGGACGGGAACCGTCACTCCTTCGATTACCTGGCGACAGGCGCCGACGCCGTGGTTGACGGCGGGGAATCCGTTGAGCATGGAACGACCCCTGAGCCTACTCTCCTCAATGCCCTTCTCCGCCTCCTGATAGCGGTTTTGGCGGGTATAGCTGTCAATGGTAGTGGGCAAGCAATCGGCCCCCTCCATCTCCAAATAGCGCAGCAGCTCAATATGCTCTTCAATCAAGGCCACTCCTGCCCGGGGCTGGACCAGCGTACGTTCCTGTTCCATGGCAGCGGCTAGAATCCTTGAAAGTCGCTTGGCCTCGGGCAGTGCCTGCTGATATTTAACCGCATCTTCTAAATCTACTTCCTGGCCAGTGGGCCAAGTCTGTAAAACCTGCTCCCGCATCGCAGACAATTTATCCTGGGACCAGCATTTGTTTGCAATTTCCATTTAATGCTTCCTCCTTATAGACTGGCCAGGCTGTTCTTCAGCATGATCAAAGCCAGTTCCGGTTCTCTATCTGCCAGCAGCCCTGCCGCGGCCATTATATAGTTTTTGTCCACCATGAGCTTAGGAGTACGAGGTAGAAGCCCCGTAGCCGGAAACTTCAGGATTTTTTGGGGTTTGGCACAGTTAACCATGACGCCGCCAATTCCCACCACTGTCTTGACGCCCCGCAGATCCTTACCCTGGAGCACGTCGATAAACCCTGTGGGAGAGTAGATCCTCTCCACCGAACCAGCGTGGCGGGTGACGGATATTTCCACGGCGTGGCGACCCAGGATAGTCTCTAATCCCTCTAGCCCGGGGCTAATCAAGCGGCCGGGACTAGCCTCTATCTCCCGGAGCTCGCGGCGCCAACACTCCCTATCCTCTGCCTTCGCCAACACTGTCTCCAGCCCTACCTGAGTCACCAGGCTGGTGAGGCTGTGACGCATGCCAATATCGGCCTCCACCGTGCGCATATCCCAGGGTGGCGGCAATCCCTTGCGCATCATGCCCGGGGGGACATCCATGGCGCCGTAACTGTAGACATCGGTGGTGGCGCCGCCGATGTCCACCAGCAATAGCTCATCAAACTCCTGAGCCAGTAACCTTCCCCCAGCCATCACCGCAGCCGGGGTGGGCAACATCGGCCCGGCCAACAGGGCGTTTAAATTGTCCATGCCCTTGGCGTGGACAATATGCTCTAAGAATACTTTGCGGATGGATTCCCGGGCAGAGTCAATCCTCAGCTCCCCCAACTCTGGCATTACATTGTTGGCCACTTCCACTGCATAGCCCGCCGTCCGCAATATGTCGGCAGCCTCGTGGGCGACATTGCGATTACCCGCCAACACCACCGGCAGCGGCAAGACACTTTCCGCCAGGACGGCGGCATTGTCCAGGAGAATCTGGCGGTTACCACCGTCGGTGCCCCCGGCCAAAAGGATCATGTCGGGGTGCAACTCCTGAATTTCCCTGACATCATCGCGGTTGAGGTCATAGCCGTAGACCTTGAGGACCTTAGCCCCGGCGCCAAGAACGGCCATTTTGGCGGCCTGACCTGTCAGCTCCGGCACCAGCCCGCAAGCGATCATGGCCAGACCACCGGCAGCGCTACTACAGGCCAGCAGCTGAAACTCCCCTTGCCCCACCTGGGCCTTGATATCTGCAAAAGCTTCGTTAAAGCCCAGCATGACATCTGTATTCGCCGTAGTCGGCTTAGTGGCCTGGGCAACTATGTTGCCTCCACCATCCACCGCTGTAAGCTTAGTCCAAGTACTGCCCACATCCGTCAGCAAATACAGCTTCATCTTATTGTGCTCCCAAATCAGCTAACAACAACTCTATTGCTTCGTCGGGCATCGTCCCCGGAGGAAAGACCCTGTCAAAACCCATTTCCAAGAATTTGTCCCGCACCGGTTGCCATTCCTGTTTACCCACCACCAAATTGCCTCCGACATAGAGGAGAATGTCGCCAATTCCCGCCTCAATGCACATTTCCCTTAAGCCCCGGCAGTCGATTTCGCCGTGGCCATAGAGGGAAGAGACCATAATCGCCGCAGCATCGGTTTCGATGGCGGCCTGGACAAACTCCTTCTGGGTGGTCATTACCCCGGTGTTGACCACCTTGAATCCTGCCTCACTAAAGGCATAGTCAAGAATTCTGTTGCCGATGGCATGAACATCCGCTCCGATAACTCCAAGAATAATTGTCGCCTTCAAGTACTCTCCTCCTAGAAAATTACTCTGTATGCCCTTAAGGCATAGCCTAACAAATTCTCGCCTATTTCCTCAAAAAATTTCGGTTCGCCACTGACAAAGAACCTTTGCCACCCCTTGCGGCCATCATTCAAGAGGTCTTGCCCTGCCAAAATTTCTCCAGCGGCCTTGACGGCATTCAGGGCCGGGTTAATCATAGCAACATCTGGTCCCGCCACCTGGGCCAGAACATGCTCCATGATGGGAAAATGAGTGCAGCCGAGGATCAAGGAGTCAATGCCCTGCTCCAGCAACGGCTTTAAGTAGTTCTGAGCTGCAGAATATGCCTCCGGCGAATTCACCAACTGGTTTTCTACCAATAGCACCAAACGGGGGCTGGCCTGGTCGTAGACAGAAACCTCGGAGGAAAATTCCCGAATGGCATTGGGATAGGCCTTGCTGGCTATGGTGCCTTCGGTGGCAAGTACCCCGATGCGTCCATTCTTGCTCTTATCCACTGCCGCCCTGGCGCCTGGTTCAATTACACCCAGCACAGGAAAGGGAAACCGTTGTTGGCAGTGTTTTAACGCCGCAATGGTTGCGGTGTTACAGGCAATAATCACCAACTTTAGGTCTTGGGTAGCGGCCATGAACTCAATGATCTCGACAACAAATTCTCGGACCTCTTCCAGTGGCCTGGGACCGTAGGGCATTCGAGCGGTGTCGCCAAAGTATACCATGTTCTCCCCAGGCAATTGCCTATTCAGTTCCCTGACCAAGGTCAGGCCGCCTACACCGGAATCCAACAGACCAATAGCCTTATGTCGATGTTCCAATATTTACCCCCCCAAATTGGACTAATGGACTACTCCAATTTTAGCACAGTTTCCATCCCTTAGCTATAGTTTCCCCCCTAGTAATAATAATTTAATATAACCCGCCCGCAAAAAAACGCAGGCTAGCCTGCGTTTCTCTATTTGGATTTTTGGCGCTGATAAAAGCCGCCCATGGTCTTGCGGGCGTCCATGACGATGGTGAAGGATTTGCTGTCGTGATCGTTGACCAAGGTCATCAACTTGGTCATTTGGCGGCGGGGGACAATCACCGTGAGGATGTCCTTAGGACCATCCATGCCCCAGCCCTCACTGACGGTGACGCCAAAGCCGTTTTCTCGTAAATACTGGACCAAGCCATCGCTCTCAGACTGAACGATTATCTCCACCCCGGCATACCCCAGGGCCATGCGCTCCTCCAAAAAGATACCCAAGTAGTTACCGGCAGCAAAGCCCAAGGCGTACACCAACACGCACTCCCATCGGTCCAGCTGATTCAGCACCCTGCCCAGGGCATTGACATAGATTAAGGCCTCGAAAAAACCTATGGCCGCAGCGTTAAGCCGCCTCCCCTTGACCAGCATCAGCATGCGCAGCGTGCCCAGGGAAACGTCGGATACCCTGGCCAAGAAGATTACGAGACCAGTAAGCAGTACTTCTACCATCTAAATCTAACCTCCGTACTTATACTTTGATTGACTTCCAGCGACCACTGCGAAAGCGAAGAAAGGTTATCGTTCCCCGAAGCCAGAGGTCAACAACCATGGCCGTCCATGCCCCCATGAGGCCCAGGTCCAACTGAATGACCAGTAGCCAGGCCAGGGTCAGGCGCACACCCCACATGCCCACGGCAGCGATGATTAAGGGGGGAACGGTATCTCCGGCGCCCCGCAGCGCCCCCGTCATGATGGAGGATGAGGAAAAGGGGAGCTGGGCCAGGGCCACCATGCGCAGACACATGGCGCCATACCTTATGATTTCGGGATCGCGGTTAAATATCATAATCAGGTATTCGGGAACGGCCAGAAAGACCACGCCCATTGCTACCATGACGGTGGCTCCAAATTTCCAGGTGGTGTAGCCACGCCAGCTTAGGGTTACCCGCCCCCAGGGCCTGCCCCACCAGGGTGGTGGCGGCCATGGAAAAGCCAAATCCCGGCATATAGGATATGGACTCGGCTACGATGGCCAAGTGGTGGGCAGCATACTGAGCAGTGCCCAGTCCCAGCACAATTGAGCTAAAGATCATTTGCCCCCCGGACATTATCACCCGCTCACCGCTGGCCGGCAGGCCGATCCTGATGATTCTACGTATTATATCAAAATTTAGTTTCAGAGAAAAGGTGGCTCGGACCCCGTGGCGGCCGGAAAAGAGGATGTAGAGCACGATGAGTCCCGCCACGCCCCGGGATAGAGCTGTAGCAATGGCGGCGCCGGCAATACCTAGCCCGGCGCCGGGAATGGTGAGGATAGTATCACCAAGACCGGGCAGGTTGAGCAGGACATCTCGAGTGGGAAAGATGAGAAAGAAGTTGCCAATGACGTTGAGGATATTGGCCAGGACATTAACCTGCATCGGCGTCTTGGTATCCCCCGCCCCCCGCAGCACCCCATTGAGAATAAAAGCTGAAAAGGCCATGGTAAAGGTGACGCTTAATATCCTCAGGTAAGTAGCGGTGACAGAGACGACTTCGGGTTCTGCCCCCATGAGGGTCGGAATCACCGGGGCGAAGAGCAGCATTAGCACTGTAAACACCAAGGCTAAGGCCATCCCCACCAGCAGTGACTGTTGTGCGACCTTGTTGGCGCTTTCAACGTCCCCAGCGCCGATAAATCTAGCCACCAAAGCCGTGCCCCCCACACCCAGGGCAGCAAAGAGGCCGTTTAGCAGCATTACAGGTGAGTTGCTGAGTCCCGTAGCGGCAATGGCCACCTCGCCCAGGCCACCCACCATGGCGGTATCGACAAATTGAACGAGGGTAGACAAAAACATCTCAGCTATGGCTGGCCAGGCCAAGAGCATGACCATTCTCCGGAGCTGGGCTTTATTATCTGGTTCCAATCCGCCAAGCTGGCGCTTGGCTTTTGCTAGTTCCACTGTGCTGACCTCCATTATTGCAAAGATAAACCGCAGCCCGTGCTAATTAGCAGCTGGACCACGGAAATAAGTTTATATTATTACTTGGAAACCTCGGGCTTCATCAAAACGTAGAGGGATTGCAGAGATTTTTTCAAGGAATCTAATTCCTCTGCCGACACTTGGCTGAGAATGGTGCTTAAGTAGCGCTTGCGGTTGGCTAACACTTCTTTAATCATCTGATGGCCCTTATCCAGCATGTGTAGTCGAACTACGCGGCGGTCATTGCTGTCCCGCTGGCGAGTTACCAGGCCGTTGCGCTCCATTCTGTCGATTAGGTCGGTAGCTGTACTACTGGCCAAGTACATCTTGGATCCAAGATCGCCGATGGTCATATCGCCATACTCCTTTAACAGCAGTAGGGCGTTGAATTGGGGTGTAGTGATGTCAAACTCGTTGAGTATGTCCCTGCCTCGGCATTTGATAACAAAACTCACCCGCCTGATTAGTTTGTCGATTTCTCCGACGTAGGGTTCATAAGTTTCCATGCCACACCTCCTAAGTAAGATTGACGAATTTTTGTTCCTATACAAAGAATATCACATTATTAAGTTCCGTCAAGAAAAAACTGCCGGACTCGGCAGTTCCACTAATGAACTTTTTCCCCACCCCCGGCTTCCCAATTGGTTAGAAGTTGTTGGCACTGATGGACATAGTGTAGAACCTGCTGATAATTTTGATTGTCCAACAAGGCGGCATTGACCTCGGCCAAAGCAGCAACTCCCTGTTGCAGGCTGCGCATAACCTGCTGGCAACCGGACTGAATCTGTTGGTGCAAATCATGATCCAATTGGGACAGGAGTTCATGGTATAGGTCGGGACCGCCCTGGAGGCCTTGATTTTGGACCAAGTTGCCAAGGCTATTGGATAGTTTAAGCAGCTGGGCCAAGGCTTTTGCGTCTCCCAACCCCCCAGCGGCCTGGCTAAAAGTATCCTGCAGGCTGGCTTCGCTAGTCAATTGCTGTAGCCGAATGTCCTGCTCCATGTTGTCTAGGTGTTGGCGCAACTGATCCAGAGGCGCCTGTGGGGGTTGGTATTCCTGATTCTTGTGCTGGGTCATGTCTTGGTCGGCTTTTACCTTTTCCAATTGCTGCATCTTCTTTTTATCACTCAATGAACTTCCTCCCTTGCCTTTTTCATAGCTTTGGAGAGAGAGGCAAAGATTATTCATCCATATATGGCACAATCCATCCTGTAGAACCACGAGCGGAAACATTTATTTAGACATTCAGAGCTAACTCGATATTGTCTCTTCCGTTGTTCCCATTATAAGGCGTGTTACCTTGCATTCCGAACTAAAAAAAGGGATTTTTTCATTAAGTGTAGAATAACTGAGTGTTAGGAGGTGTTAGAATGAAGTTGAGGCTAAAAATTGGTTTAACTTTCTTATTGGTATTGATTTTTACAGCTTCGTCCTCAATTGGAGCTACTTTTGATGAAGAACAAAAGGCTTGGAATGATCTAAAACAAAGAATTAAGGCCGAATCTGAAGCTAATGGGTTAAAATCGCTCGACTCACCCGGACCGTATAGGGACCGATTTTGGGATGTCGAGCAAAGGGGTGAAATATTACCAAATGGTAGTAGCGCTGTATCTATGAAAGGGGCCTTTAAGAGACCAATTGGCAATAGCAAATTCACATCTACAGCTATGGAACCACGTGACCTGTATGAATCTGAAATTCACAGAGGCCCAGATATTCGAGAGCTCAACGGTTACTCTGTACCAGTCTTTGCCGCATTTGAAGGCACGATAGAAAGCGTCGATGACAAACATTTAAGTTACGGTAAGAATATCATCATACTACATGATAATAATGTTCGGACCCGGTACGCTCATTTAAGTGAGATATATGTTTCCAGCGGAACAAGAGTCAACGATACAACAGTGATAGGCAAAACTGGCAATACTGGTCATGGCTCAGGGAATCATCTGCACTTTGAGATATATTTTCGTCACAATAATGTAAATCACTGGCTTTACCCTTCTGCCTACTTCCTAGGGAATTCTGGTAATCCAGATTATGTAGGAGAACCAACAACAAGCGGAATAAAATTAAGTGTTCCAATTTCAGTGTATAGCCTTAATGAACCGTACTCTAGAGTTTACATTGTTTACAGAATACAACACGAAGCTAAGCAATCGCCCCCCACTGAATGGATGCAAGCGGAACTTACGACAACGGAAATTGGCACCACACGAACATTTACTTGGTATAGGCCATCAGAATACGACCGTTACCATATTCTATTTTATATTGCCGGAAGATATTGGGAGGAGGAGGGACCTGATAATTACAAAAGGTATATTGCAACAAGACCAGCTGGTGGTTATGTAACGGCAACTCCTGACCCAACTGAACCTCTTAGTGTTCATGCAAATCCAGGAAGGTACTACCTTTGGGCTTCTCCACATGGCGAATTAACCCTAGTAACAGAGGATGAAAATGATTCATGCACTCCATGACATCGAATGATGTCAAAAGTCTCACATTTAACAGGGACGACAGGCAAATACGCCCAATCTCAATGCCGATTTGACTTAATTAATGGGGCGATGCCGAAAAAAACCAATTAGTCCAACAGGGGCTGCGCGCCACCTAGGGACCCTGGGTGGCGCATTAAAAAAAACTTTAGTTACCTTAAAGCTAAACTCTGGTTTTATGATAACAATAGGAGTTTTTATTGCATAATAGTAGAGTACGTTTAATTATGGAGTTGATACTACAATGCGGACTCACTGGCTAAAATCTCAAATGTTGCTATGGGTTTTGGCAATCAGCATCGCGCTTCCACTAAACCTTGTCTATGCGGCCGAATCGAACTGGTCATTAGTCCTTGGACCCCACACTCGTCTTAAGGATATAGTTTATGGTAATGATCTTTATGTAGCAGTAGGTAGTAGTGGATCTATCTTCTCCTCCTCTGACGGAAAGAATTGGACCGTCGAACACCAACACAGTAGGGATTCGTTGTATTATAACCGGATTGCCTGGAATGGAAAAAAATTTGTTGTAGTTGGCGCCGGAAATTTTATCCTCAGCTCTCCAGACGGGAAAAGCTGGAGCGAACAAAAAGTTAGCGACAACGTGTTAGATAATATTTGGCTGCATGATATTATTTGGGGCGGAGACCAATTTGTTGCTGTGGGAGGTAATGGGTTAATCTTAACATCACCCGATGGTACTAACTGGACTAATCAGGACTCCGGGTCGTCAACTGCTGGACTCCTTAATATAGTCTGGGCCGACAACAGCTATATTGCCTTTGGCAACGAATCAATTCTTGTCTCCCAGGACGGTCAAAACTGGGCTGAACACAGCGATTCCTTTGAGCTCTATTTCTTCTCTGTTCAGTGGTATAATAACCACTTTATTGCTGTGGGCAATGGACCCTTAGGCGTAGGCCGAGGAATCTATATATCCCAGGACGGTTATTCTTGGGACTTAGTGGAATCAAATGTCAGTTTGACAGATATTGTATGGACGGGGTCAGAGTATTACGCCGTTGGCCATGAAGGGAAAATATATGTACTAACTGAAGGCGCAAATTGGGCTGAGGTAGATTCAGGAACAGATAAAGATCTATTTTCGATAGAGTGGGGGGCAGACCAACTCATAGCAGTTGGAGATGGTATTATCTTAACCTCTCCTGATGGTTTGCACTGGTCTCCCAGTATGGATGGCACCATTGAGCTGCTGCATGGCGTAGTATGGGAAGATAATGGATTCTTTGCCTTTGGCGAGGAAGGTTTCTTTTCTCAAGATGGTTTGGACTGGACTGTTACCAAATGGGGGCCAAATTCAATAGGTCTTCATGGTGCCGCCTGGGGTGCCGATAAGCTCGTTGCCGTTGGTTGGGATGAATGGGATCAAGTTTTTACCGACAGTTATATTTACGTCTATAATGGCGAAGAGTGGTCAGTGCTTACTGAATCGGTATCCTTCCTTTCCGATATAATTTGGTTCAAGGATAATTTTGTCACGGTGGGGGAGGCCATATATACCTCTCCTGATGGCGAATCCTGGAGCGAAGTATATCCGGAAGCTTTCCTTAAGGGTCTAGCCCAGGGGAATGGGATACTAGTCGCTGCAGGTTTAAGAGGCAGAATCCTCACATCTCAAGATGGCAAGACATGGACTGTCAGCAATTCTGGCGTTGGGGAAGATTTATTTGATGTGACCTGGGGCGACGGGATTTTCGTCGCAGTAGGCGATAGTGGATGTATATTATCTTCACCCGATGGAGAAAACTGGACGCGGCAAGCGAGATCCGGACGGAAATTAAATGCCATTACCCGCGGTGACAACATATTTGTCGCGGTTGGGGACATGGGCGTGATTCTTACATCCCCCGATGGGATAGACTGGAAAACAAGTCCTTCTGGAACCGCTTGGCTACTGACCGGCATCGCTTGGGGAAAGGATTCCTTCATCGTTACTACTGACTTTGGCTCGATTTTACATGCCCCAGAGAGTGCCTTGATGGCTTCTCAATTCGATCCAGCCGCTAAACCAGATCCAGTTAAAACAGACCCCGATGAAGTAGATCCAGGTGAAGAACCAATACAACCTGATGATAACCCTCAACGACCAAATTCGATGCTAATACCCCTTATTGTCTTTGGTTCAGTAGCTGTTTTGCTGATCTTATTAGGAGGACTTAGATCGTACCGGAAAAAATCCCTGCGGTAAATCAGTTTAGATAGACCTGGGATAATTTCCCCAAGGGCAAAAGCATAGCCAACAGAAGAGCCTCACATCAAAACACTACGTCCATTGTATTAGACGTAGTGTTCTGTTTTATTATGGTTTATCTCGGGTTAGAGGAGCACCCCTTCAGGATTTGGTTCATCCCTGGGGGAGATCGTCCTCCAAGACCCGCCGGGCGGTCTCGGCCACCATTCCCCGGCCCTGGGCCAGCTTTTCCAACACTGCCCGGAACTCTGGCTTACCCTGGCTGGCCAGGACGGCGTTACGCCGCAACAAGTTGCGGCCGCGCCAACCTGCTGCACTATCTCGAAACATCGTCTCAAATTGGCTGGCGCTCATGGTCATGATTTCCGCGATGTCTGGCATACTGCCCGCCGCCGTCCCCGCCTCATTGTGGGGACAGGCCAACTGGCAATAGTCACAGCCATAGACGATGCGGTGTCGTCCTAAAATCTGTTCTTGGCGGAGAGTAAGGTTGCCCTTGGCTACGGCCCAGTAGGCCAGACATTGATTGTGGTCAAAATCGTTGGCATCGGTATAGGCCTGGGTGGGACAGGCGCTGAGGCAGCGCTGACAGTCCCCACACTGACTGGCCAGGGGAGAATCCGGGGGAAGTTTGACATTGGTGGTCAGCAATCCCAACCAGACAAAGGAGCCATGGCCCGGCACGATGATAAAATTGTTCTTGCCCTGCCAACCTACCCCTGCCAAAGCTGCAAATATGCGTTCACAACCCGGCCCACTATCCACCTGGGTGGTGAACCGTGCCCCAGGTACCAGCTGGACCAAGTACCGACCCAGGGCCTCTAGTTTTTGGCGAACTAGACTGTGATAATCCGGCACCTGGGCAAAGGGAGATACATAGCCCTGTCCAGGCTGGATTTTGGCCCCGTAGCGCCCCGCATAGGACACTGCCCCCACCAAAACAGATTCAGCGCCCTCCAGCCAATCCCCTGCCCAGCAGCGCTGGCGAGGTGCCCAGGGCACAAAGGGCGGCCGGGGCCGGGAAAGTAAACGCTGAACAGTGTCGGCGGTTAATTGGGCCGGGGCAATGCCCAGGGCACAAAAACCAAGATCCGCCGCCCGCTTTTTTATTTTCTTGGCTAGGATATCAGGCTTGACGGGAAAGTTTTTGTAGATGTACCCCCAACTCCTTTAGTGCCTGCAACATAGCAGAGATTTCCTGAGCAGTCTGCTGCTGGGAATCAGAGATGTCTTGGACCGAGCCAGTGCGCTGAGCAAAGTCGCTGGAAGAGCGCCGAATTCCCGCCAGGATCTTTTCGATGTCCAAGACGGATCGAGAGCTATCGTCGGCAAGATTCTTGATCTCCTCGGCCACCACGGCAACCCGAGCGGCTTCGATGGCCGAGTTCAGTCCGATGATTTTACTGCGTTTGGCAATGCGGGTAATTGCGTCGAGGATATGGCCGGTGCGCTCCAAATCCCCCATGATGCTCCTGGCCTGGGTATCCAATTTACCCCCGATATGGGATAATTGCCGGGCAGATTCTTCCAGGCGTACTACCAGGTCAGTTATTTTGTCGATGGCCAGCGACAGTTGGCCTGCAGAATCAGTGAGGGCCAAGCTGGGCACAAGGCTGTCCGACGTGGAATGAGCCCCCATCAAGGACTGAGCGGCAGCAGCCGGCACAATCATGGCTGAAGTCAGTAGAGGTTCCCCGGCGCCGTCAATGACCATGTCGACGGGTTCAGCCTCCATTGCCTGGGCATAATCCCTAAAAATGGGGCAATCCAACTGCGAACCATCTAGTTGACCCGCTGCCCATAGGACCTCGAAGGCAGACAATTGTTGTATTAACCTGGCGACTTGACGGGTATCATTTGCTACTATCCCTATACGCATTATCTTACCTCCCAATCCCTGGGTTTGCAGATTATCTCCCGAACCTGAGTATCAAAAAAGGTCTTGGCATGGCTGGGACGCAGGACAAGGGCGGTATCGGCACCCCGACCAGACCCCGCCACGGCAATTACATCCCTGCCCCAGGGCATGGCCCCGGCATCCATGGCCATGGTGGCAATTTCCAGACAAACCTTGGTTCCCTGACCCAATAGCCTTAAGGTTTGGGCCACCAGCCCGCCGGGATACGAACCGCTAAATTTATTGGTAACAGCGCGGTCGATGCCGCCAAAGAGGTGGCTGGCAGTGACCAGGCGCACACCTTGACCCGTCAAGTAATCCCTCTCTTCCCGGGTCATTTCGTCCTCCCCCGGTGCCCGGAACCCCACATGATGGGTAACCACCACAAGGTTTTCGACCTTGCCCACCAGCAGACGAGCCGTCTCCCCGGTGTTGGAGGCGATGACGATATCCTGGATATTCAGCTCCCCAGCCCGTTTCAGGGCCAAGGCGCAAGTTGCCAAGGTATTCCCCTTACCCGATACAGGCCAATATTCACCCATGGTTATTCTCCTCCCTTATCTGCCAACAAATGAATTGCATCGGCATATATCTCCATCAGTTTCTGGAGATGGGCGGTGGAAATGTACTCATCCTGTTGGTGAGCCAATTCAGGCTGCCCAGGAAATACCGGGCCAAAGGCCACTGCATTGTCCAAAGCTCGGGCATAGGTGCCCCCACCGATGGAAATGAGCTTTGCATCTTCGCCGGTATGCTTCTCATAAACCCACTGGAGAATCTTGATCAGTTCAGAGCCTGCGTCGACATGGAGAGGTGCCTTACCACTCCGAGAAACCATGGTGACATGGTCTGGGAGGGTGTCGCTGACCCCCGCCAGAATCTGTTCCTCGTGGTAGGTCACAGGATACCTGATGTCCAGCATGACCTTGACGATGTCACCTTCCATGTCGATGACCCCCATATTTGCCGTAAGGGGCCCAGATATAGTGTCTCTGACCTCTATATTCAGCCCTCTGCCATCATTGCTGAAGCCGATGTGATCGTTGAGAAAGCCGATGATGCCATCCTCAAAGCCCAGCTGATGGAGCAGGGCCAGGGCATAGCTAACTGCATTGACGCCGGTTTCAGGCATGCTGCCATGGGCCGAGACCCCTTTAAAGATCAGGGAAATCCCGTCCTCCTCCTTACGGACATCCAGGTGGGCCCCAACCTTGGCGGCCAGGGAAGAAATCTGCCCCTCCTGGACTCCCTGGAGACGCACATGGCACCTATCCGGCACCATATTTGGCCTGTTGCCCCCCCGGATTTCCCTAAGGGTAATGCCCTGGGGAGACTGGAGCTTGCCCGAGAGTTCCACCATCAAAATGCCCTTCTCGCTATTGATGACGGGGAACTCGGCATCGGGGGCAAAGCCCAGTTCCGGTTTGTCCGCCACCTTCATGTAATGCTCCATGCAACCCCAACCGCTCTCTTCATCGGTGCCCAGAATGATACGCACCCGGCGCTCCGGCTGCCACCCTGAATCCTTCAGGGCAGCCAGGGCATAGAGGGCCGCCACTGCCGGACCCTTGTTGTCGATGGCGCCCCGACCATAGATCTTGCCGTCGACGATGTCGCCGGCATACGGGTCGACACTCCATCCCTCCCCGGCAGGTACTACATCCAGGTGGCAGAGGACGCCCAGCGTCTCTGGACCCTGCCCATACTCAATATGCCCGGCATAGCCAGAGAAGTTTTCGGTCTTAAACCCCAACTCTCGCCCCTTGGCCAAGGTATAGTCCAAGGCCTGGGCAATGGGTGCACCAAAGGGCTTGCCCTCCCCCGCTGGGGGCGCCTTGACACTGGGAATCCTGATTAGTTCCTGAGTCGTCTTAATCAGTTCATCGACGTACTTACTGGTTTCCATTGATTCACCCCATTTCTTATCATTTTTGGCCAAATCGCCGCTCAGTTCCCGACCGCAGCGCTTTAATATTAGTGCGATGTCGATAGATCCCAATGGCAAGAAACAATAAGCCCAAGAGTTTATACCAGGGACCGTTATCTGTAACCATCAGTAACAAGGCCATGGTCATAATAAAGTTGATGGAACCCAGGGACATATACTTGGTAACAATTACATTGAAGGCGGCGACCAGCAGCGCCATGGCGGCCAAATCCGGAAAGAGATAGAGCTAGGTTCCCACCGATACCGCAATGCCCTTGCCCCCACGAAATCCCACATAAATGGACCAATTATGGCCGATTACTGCTGCCAGGGCCGCTGTAAACGTGGCGGCATCTGTGCCCAACCAGGCCCTGGTAACGGTCAGGGCCAGGATAACCTTGCCAACATCCATCAGGGCGACCAGCACCCCCAGCCTAGCTCCCAGCACCCGATAGGCGTTGGTGCCGCCAATATTGCCACTGCCCTCGCTAGTGATATCCTTACCGCGAAACTTGCCAATGGTATATGCCGAGGGAATGGCCCCCAATAAGTAGCTGTATATTGCAACAACTGCATACTGCATTCAGAAAATCCTCCTGACATCAATATTACTACTCTTTTCCAGCTGAGAAAATTCATTCCTTGACGGCCACATAATAATAGAGCTGACTGAATTCCCGATAACCCAAGGGTTCAAGAATACTAAAAAACTCGTCCTCTTCGACGCGGACCACCACAGGGCAGCCCTGGGACAAGAGGGTGGCGGTGACTTCGCCAAAGACCTGTTCTAGCCAATAATTTATATCTTGTTCTCGGGTCAGCTGCCACTGAACCACCTCATGCCAGGGTTGGACAACCTCCTCGACTCTGCACTGGGCCACCAAACTTCCCTCGGCGTTCCAGGCAGCATAGATTTGTCCCCCCACAGTTTCGGGGTCCGGCTCAACCTGAATTTCCACAGCAAAGCGCTTGCGCCAAGTCTTGGTCAGATTGCGCACACAGAGTCGAGATTGGGAGAGCTGGCCCTGGGGAAACCAACGCCGCAACATATCCAATGTGGCGGCATTGCTGGTATAAAAGCGATAAAAATCCTGTTCAGGCAGGGGCGCCAACAGTGCTGTCATGAGCATCTCATTGTCCAAACGCAGCCAGACACAATCCCTGTGGATTATCATTATTCCCGCCGACCCGGGCTGGACCCCCAACCCATATATCGAGCTGGCAGGGGTCTCCAGGCAACTCTCCAGCACCCAGAGTAATTCATAATTTTCCAGGGGCGTCATTGCCAGTTGCTCCATCAGGTCTCGGACCTGCGCCCTGGCCAACTTGCTTGCCTCCACTGGCATATCACCCTTTCTATACCCTAAAGTATACCACATCGAAAAGAGAAGATTAGCCAAAAAGTATAATTTTTTCCTGCTAGGTCAATCTATAGGCGACAGGAAAAAAGGAGGCTATTGTGTGCAAGGCAGAACCAAAGTCACCCAACGGGAACTGCATTATTTAGAGGATTGTCTCAAGGCAGAAGAGCTGACCATCAGAAAATGCCAATTCTTGGCAACAGAAACCACCGACCCAGAAGTGGCGGAAATATGTAAACATATGGCCACCATACATCTACAGCATTATAACACACTGCTTCTGCATTTGCAGAACGACCAATCTCAAGTTCACTCTTGTGCAAGTATGCTCAAGAAGAACGGAAAGTGGCGGGCAGGTCATATTTTTTTAGAGGCTATTTCCTGCCAGCAACACCTGACCAAGCTCTACAACCAAGCAGCCATAGAAGCCAGTTCCGATACCCTACGCCAAGATTTTTTCAACATCCTCGATGAAGAGCACCAACTGCACCGGGATATATTTCAGGTGATGCAGCGCCGAGGCCTGTATTCGCCCCAGATGGCCGAAAATAGGGAATTGGCCATGGCGGGGCAGCATTTCCCAGTACAAGTAAGGTAGGGCGCGAGGGCGCCCTACCTTATTTATTCTTCCACTTCTTCAAAGAAATCCTTGTCCACTCCGCAATCGGGGCAGACCCAATCCTCGGGGAGATCTGCAAAAGCTGTTCCAGGTGGGATTCCACCACCGTCATCCCCCACGGCAGGATCATAGATGTAGCTGCACACTGTACACCGCCACTTGCTCATACCTGCACCTCCTCTCCTCTAAACTTCTGGGTTTTTATGTTATCCAAGGCCAAGCCGACCAGACCCAGAATATCCATATCCTTTTCGGCTGCTTCGGCTTGGGCTAGGGTTGGCCGGGTCTTGGGATGGGGCGAGACGAATAAAGAGCAGCAATCTTGAAAGGGTTCGATGGAGGTCTCGTAGGTACCGATTCGCCGGGAGATCTCCATTATCTCTACCTTATCTGCGGCCACCACCGGCCGCAGGACAGGGGTGGAGACCACCGAGTTGATGGTCAACATACTCTCCAAGGTTTGGCTGGCCACCTGGCCGACGCTTTCCCCGGTGATCAGGGCTAGCGCCCCCTGACGCCTGGCCAGGGCCTCAGCAACGCGAAACATAAAACGCCTCATCACCGTGATGGTTAGATCTTCCGGAACATGTTCCATCAAGGACCTCTGGATGGGAGTAAAGTTGACAACATGCAAGGTG
>DAIOXA010000012.1:13712-16514 GCA_036758185.1 Bacillota bacterium | reverse complement strand
GAGAATGTGATACTGTTTTGCTTGGCGGGGAATGACCTTGAGGCCAAACTGCTGAGGGATGATGGGTAAGCTCTTCATGCTCCAGCGCTGCCAGGCCGGGGAATAGTCCTCCGGCGCCTGGAGGGTGACGACGTGCCCCACGGCGTTGGCCAGCAAGTATCTGCTGCTCTGCCAAAATCCCCGGGAGTCCTTGCGAAATCCCCCCAGGGCACGGGAAATACTTAATGCAACAGATGGCTTCTCGGCAATGATAAGGGGTTTCATATTAATCCCTCCCCCCAAGCAATTCGGCATTGCCCCCTGATTTCCTGCCTTCACCCTGGGGGGAATGCTACTGCCCCGGGGGGGCTGGACCTATACTGATTTGGCATTTGCAGCATATGTTATAATGAGTATAAGTCTGAAAGGAGGTGAAAACATGGGCAAGTATCCCTGGTTAACCTTTCCCACCGTCCTGTCCCTGAGCAGAATCTTCTTGCTGCCGCTGTTGATTTGGCTGGCCCATACTCAGCCCACGGCATTTTTGGTGGCGTACATCCTGGTGGGGTCTACCGATTTCTTTGACGGCCTCCTGGCCAGGAAATACAACTGGGTTACCGATTCCGGCAAGGAATTTGATTCCGTTGGCGACCTCTTCCTCTACCTGGGCTCGGCCTACTTCCTTTACATTCTCTTTACCCCGGTAATAGCCAATAACACCCTGTTCTTATATGTATTTTTCGTCTTACTGGCCCTATCTTTACTGGTTCCAGTCGTCCTCTTCAAGAAATTGCTTTTAATGCACACCAAGCTCTTAAAGCTAGGCGCCATCTTGGTCTACACCCTGGTTATCCTGTCCTTTGCCTTTGACACCACACTGCTGACGCGGTTTATCTTGGTGCTGTACAGCGTCGCCTTTGTAGAGGAAATCCTGATATACTTTATGTACGGCGATGTCGACCCCGATACCTCATCGATAATTGTATTAACAAAATCCGCTGGGGACAGTCCTTAGCAGTACAATGTGACCGATAACAAGGCCTGTCCCCATTAACATCCTCGCATGAAATAACCCGCCCCCAGGCGGGTTATTCTAATGTGTCCAGATATTTCGCGGCACTGAGGGCAGCGATCTGGCCCTCGCCCACGGCCTTGGCTAGCTGGTAGGGGCGACCGGTGACATCGCCAGCGGCATAGAGGCCGGGAATATTGGTGGCCATATCTTTATCGACCTTGATGTGATTTTTATCTAGTTCCAGCCCCGGCACTATCCTACTTGCCGGCAACTGTTCTTTGTGCAAGAAGCAGCCATCCACCGCCAGTTCCTTGCCGGATTTTAGCACGACCTTTTCCAGGCGCTGGCCGCCGATAACTTCGGCGGGCCTATCTTCCAACACTTGGACATTGTCCCGCAGGTTGTAACTGCCCTTATACAGAGGTATGTACCATGTCTTGCTGGCCAGCTCCGCCATGAAATTGACCTCTTCCTCTCCTTCGGCATTATCGGCAATGACCACCACTCTTTTGCCCTTGTAAAAGTTGCCGTCGCAGGTGGCGCAGTAGCTTACACCCTTGCCAACAAATTCTTCTTCGCCAGGTAGCGGCCGAGCCACGCTGACTCCGGTGGTGATGACCAGTGTCTTGGTCTGCAAGTTTTCCTGGCGCAGTTGCAGTTCAAAGTACTCGCCCATGGGATAGATGGCGGTTATGGTCTCGGTGCTAGGCACGATCCCCATAGATTGGGCATGGTTCAGGAAGATCCTGCGCAGTTCGTCACCCTTGATTTTGGGAAAGCCCAAGTAGTTGTCGATGCGATGGGCCTTATGCAGAGCAGGGCTGCACAGCTTGACGCCAAAGAGTATGACCTCTTTGCCCCGGGTCCTGGCGTTGATGGCTGCCGACAATCCGGCAGGGCCACAGCCAATGATTGCAATATCCAACATAGTCTTACACCCCTTTGCATGTAGTCCTACACCCAGAATTCTGGGAATGCGTATTTTCCAGCCTTCCTCCCCATTGCTGATTGCCCAGGCGGGCATATGCTATTCTCCCACCAAAGCGATGGATGTCCCAGGGAAATAATGCTCTAAGAGCTGCTCTCGGCGCCAACCCCGTCGGGTCAGTTCCCGGACACCATATTGGCTCATACCTACACCGTGACCGAAGCCGCCGCCGTAAAAACTTGCCGAAATTATTTGCTCATCTTCTCTCTCCAACTCCCAGATGACGAAGGCGCTGGGCAGGAGGCTGAAATTCCCTCTCTTGCTTCCGTCATTGAGCACCAGCTCAATGGGTTGCCCGCTGGCGATCTGGGGACGGAGAACCTGACGGATATAGTATTCCCTTTCCACCCGCCATGTCCCCTGGCTGCCCACGATGTCAACGGCCATGAGGATTCCCCCTCCACCCCTTTGGGCCGGGATTATGTCTAATAGTTTGCCCAGAGGGTCCTGGGGCATCTCCTGAGCTGGGAGAAAACCAGTATCCGTTTCCCTAAAGACTGCAGCGGGATTGGCGGCAAATACCTTGATGAGGTTTTCGCGGATCATCTCCTCCAGTTGCCCGCCGGAAACCTGAACTTGCCAGCGGAACCATGGCGATGGGGCATCATAGGCCTCTGCGGGAGGATTGTGAACAAATGAAGAGTACGCTTCTTCCCCTTCCAGTTGCTCCGGACCCTGGGGATACTGGGGGCGGGCAACTAGCCAGGGGATGACAGCGCCGGGGAAGCCGTCGCTGCCTGCCCATACTTGGTGGGCATTGGCGGTAAACCCGCTGCTGGTGGAGAAAAAACGCACATCGGCAGGGGACCCGTTGACCTCT
>DAIOXA010000012.1:4770-13702 GCA_036758185.1 Bacillota bacterium | reverse complement strand
GGCAATGGCGGTACTATTGGCGCCCCCATTATTGTAGACCTGACTGAGGACAGAGTCGACGACATGGGCAGATGTCCTTCGCCAACCCGAGGCATAGAAATTGCTAAGAGCATAGGTTCTGGCCACTATGGCCTGGACCTCCAAGGCCCGGGGCCCAAAGGATGTGGGCATTTCCCCCGGCAGGACATAGTAGAGGTACTGCTCCAGGGGGACCTCATTGACCACCACCAGTTGGCCCCCGAAGTTGGCCACCTCAAGGGCGCCATAGTATGAGGGGGCGCCTCCGGTCCGGGTTATCGATGAGAATTCCAGTTGGCCACCACTGTTATCGGGGACAAAGATCAGGCGATGGGAAAATTGCTCTGCACCCAAGAATATTCCCTGCTCCCCGGCTATAAGTTCCACTGCTCCTGGGGCTAGGGATATTTCGCGGCCCGTCACTGCTTCGGTTACCTGCCAGCTTTGCCGGGAGCTCAGCTTCACCCTGTCATGATAGATTCCCCCGTGCCCGGTGGTGCTAAGGTTTACCCGGATGAACCGGGGGACATAGGGCTTAGTCCTGACTGCAGCGGCGAGGCGCTCACCATGACTGTAGAGGACGACGTCGGTCATGCCCACAATTAGACCGGCGGGTTGATCCCTGTAGAAGGTAGTAAAGTACGGGGCTAGATCCCGCCAGCCCTGATTAAACCCCTCCAAGCTACTAGTGTGCAGAGTAAGAATCTTGTCGGATCCTAAGGGCTGTAGCGCCTTTTCCAGGGTGGACTCTCCCACCGTCAAGACGAGAAGGGGCGGATCGCCGGCGACCACCGCCAAGCTGGATGAATCTCCCGCCAGCGGCAACCACCTACCCCCCCGGCGTTGCAAGGTAAAGGTAAAATCCACGCCCCTGGCGCCATTTAGATTGACCTTGGCCTGGGCGCCGTGTAACGAAGTGAGGCGAACCCTTCCCACTGTTGCGCCGGGCATACTAAATTCCAAGAGGTTTTCGGCCAACTTCAGTAATGAACCCTCTGCATTGGCGGGAAGATTCCCTTGAGTTAACGTTTGGAAGTACTCCTCTGTCGCCCTGCGGGCAGCCCTGGTTTCATTGCCAACCCAGAGGGCAAAGAGCAAGAAGACTATGAGCAGGAGTGCTGGAATTGCCCATTTTACCTTACTCATCATCATTCTCCTTGAATTTCGGCGGCGGGGGGCCAATGAACTGGTAATAGTCGCACTGAATCCTGCCATTGAAGAGTTTGCGCTTCTTATCAGCCTGGCGACCGAACTCCCTTTCAAAGTCCTGGTTGCTGGTGATGACATAGATGGACCAGGTATCCCAGGGGGCAAAGACTCGGCCCATCTCCCGGTGAAGCAGCTTTACCCGGGCAGAGTCCCCCAGTCTTTCTCCATAGGGTGGATTGGTGATAATACAGCCATATTTATAGGAAGAGCGCACCTCCCCCAGGTCCCGGCGTTGGAAGTGGATTTTATCCCCCACACCGGCGTTATCTGCATTGGCCCGGGCCTGGGCCAACACTCCCCCGTCGCTATCTGACCCCTGTAATTCCAGAGGATTATCTTGAATCTGGGCACTGGCTTCTGCCCGTATTTTAGTCCACAAATCTCGACCCAGCAGCTCCCAATCCTCGGCGGCAAAGCGCCGGGTCAGCCCCGGAGCAATATTGTCCCCCAATAGTGCCGCCTCGATGAGGATGGTCCCCGAGCCGCAAAGGGGATCCAGCAGTAGCCTGCCGGGCTGCCAGTGGCTGAGCTGGACCAGGGAGGCCGCCAGGGTTTCTTTGATGGGCGCCCCTCCGGCGCCTTCCCGGTAGCCGCGCTTATGCAAGCCTACCCCACTGGTGTCTATGGTCAAGGTCGCGACATCCTTGAGAAGGGCAACCTGGATGGAGTAGCGGGGACCGGTCTCCTCAAACCACTGCACCTTATACTTCTGCTTTAATCTCTCCACCACTGCCTTTTTGACAATGGCCTGGCAATCGGGCACACTGTGCAGTTGAGATTTAATGGATTTGCCCTGAACGGGAAACTCTCCCTGGCAGGGAATCCAATCCTCCCAGGGCAGGGCCTTGGTTCTTTCAAATAATTCGTCAAAGCTTCGCGCCTCGAATTCGCCCATATTGAGCTGAACGCGATCGGCGGAACGCAACCAAAGATTGGCCCGGGCGATTCCTGCCAAATCCGACGGAAAGAGTACCCGTCCGTTGTCAACCTGCAGATCTTGAAAACCAAGATTTCTTAATTCTCGTGCCACCACAGCCTCCAAGCCAAAGGCCGCAGTAGCAACTAAGTTTATCCCATTCATTTTCTTCACCTCGCTGGGTCGCCTATAACATACTATTCCCAAGGATCGACCTTCAAATTAATACGCATATTCTGAGCACAGAAAAAGGGCTGTCAAGCCCTTTCTAAGAGTAGTCAGTCAACTCTATGCTTTCGATGATATGCTGAAAGAGTGGTTCATACCGGAAATCCATACCATTCCTGAAGGAAAAGGTTACGAAATAAGTGAAGGTTTGCGGTAGTAAATTTGGAGTCATAATGGAGTGGCGGAAATACAGCTGATGCTTATTAAAGACTGAGCCAGCTTCTCTACACTGGGCGACGGTGTATTGTACCTCTCCAACCCCGTTCACGACAACAGTATCCTGGGATAGCACCCGGAAAACCTGGGGTTTATTGTCAATTCTTTCTGCATCAGGGTTGAGGGCCATGGGACCCAGCACATTGATGTCCAAGGTGGCGTCCAGTTCATCTTCGAAAACCACTTGGGACAGGGCATCATAGAGTAAATCCCAACCGTTGCCCGGGACATCCATGGAGATGCCGTAAGGGGTGATTGACATGGGTACCCAAGCCTTGCCCTCAGGATTAAAGCCTTGGGGTTGATCTACTTCTTCGGGCAATTGTGACCAAATAGCGTAGCCACCACCGCCGAGCAGAACAACGAGTAAGACAACTATCAGCACAATAGCTACTCTTTTGCTTCCGGATTGCCCTTTTTCTTTAACTAAGTAGAGCCCGCATTTAGGGCAGGACTTAGCTGTATCAGCAACTTGAGTCCCGCAATCAGGACAAATCATCTGTTTTCCCCCCGTATTCTAAGGATATGATTAATGCATAATTCTACATATACCTTGCCAATTCCTTCCTATAGGGGGGCAATTTTTAGGAATCTGTTATACTTTTCGCTAAAAAAACTTTTACTTCAGCATCTTCTCTTCTTGGTACCAGGAAAATCCTAGTCTGAGCATCCCAACTTTCTTTTACTGGGTAGACAATCATCTGGGCCTCCCGCCGATCCCTGACAATGTAAGCCTTGGCATCGGCCTCCCAAGTCTTGTCTACAAGAAATACCTTCACCGCCAATTTATTCCCCCCGTTTAGATGATTTTGCAACTGAAAACTTCTGGCTTAAGAAACATTATATGTCATGGGGCATGCGAAATTTGTCGTACCTTGGCGCAGGAATAAAAATTAATAGTTGACAGAAAAACGACTTCCCTTTATGATAGATGCATGAACAGATGTTCAATTGTTTGGGGGTAATATTTTGGTTAACCTCGATTGCATTAATCCACAGGCCGTGGCAGAACTCAAGGAAGAGTTGCCAGAGGTAGACAGACTTAGTCATCTCTTGAAGGTGCTGGCGGACGAGACTAGGCTTAAGATTGTCTACATCCTCTCCCGACAAGAGCTATGCGTCGCCGATATTGCAGAGGTGTTGGGGAGTACAGCTTCAAATGTATCTCACCATCTGCGGCTCCTGCGCAATGCCCGCCTGGTAAGACATCGCAGAGATGGAAAGCTAGTCTTCTATGCCCTAGACGACGATCATGTCGAGGCAATTATTCAGCAGGGCATCTCCCATGTAGCCCATACTTAGAGGAGGACATAATATGAACAAGGCCAGTGAACTCACCGTTTTGGCCCTGGACAATATGCATTGCGCCGATTGCGCCTCCAAACTGGAAAAAGCAGTCCGGGAACTGCCGGGAGTTGAAGATGCCCAGGTCAACGTCATCGCTGCCAAGATTGCCGTGCGCCACCTGGGAAATCCCGATCCAATTCGGGCCCTTATCGCCCGTCAGGGGTACCTGGCTCGCCAGGACCGGTCCAACTTTTGGATGGATCCCCGAACTCTGTCCACCTTGGCTACAGCTCTGTTACTTTTCGTGGCGTTCTTTAGCCCAACAACATCATGGAAAACCTGGCTACTGTTGGGCGCTGTGGCCCTTGGCGCCTGGTTTCCGGCCCTGGCCGGGGTCAAGAACTTGCTGGGATCCAAGACCTTTGACATCAACTTTCTCATGACGGTGGCAGTCATCGGCGCCATTGCCATTGGCGAATTGGCCGAAGCGGCAACGGTGGTGTTGCTCTTTGCCTTGAGCCACAGTTTAGAGACCTTTACATTGGGGCGCACACGACGCTCGGTGCATAACTTAATGGAACTGGCCCCAGATACTGCTTGGATTGAGGAAGGGGGAGAGTTAGTACCTGTCCCCACCGCAGGCTTGCAGCCGGGACAAGGGGTAGTAGTCAAACCCGGGGAACGCATCCCCGTCGACGGAAAAATTCTTGCCGGCAGTAGCGAGGTCAACCAGGCTCAGCTCACCGGCGAATCCATGCCGCTAAGTCGTCGCCCTGGGGATGAAGTATTTGCCGGCAGTATCAATGGTAGCGACCGCCTCAACATTATCACCAGCAAAGCCGCTGCCGACTCAAGCCTGGCGAGAATTGTTGCCATGGTGGAGGAGGCTGCTACCTCCCGGCCCCCGGTACAGCGATTTGTCGACTCCTTTGCTCGCTGGTACACTCCCCTGGTCATCGGCATGGCCCTTGTTATTGCCGTGCTACCGCCGCTACTCCTGGGCCAGGCCTGGCAGGCTTGGCTGTACCGTGGCTTGACTCTATTGGTTGTAGCCTGCCCCTGCGCCTTGGTTATTTCTACCCCCGTCAGCATTGTCTCAGCCCTGGGCAATCCCGCCGCGGGGTCCTGATTAAGAACGGCGCTGCCCTAGAGCGGGCAGCCAAAACATCCATCATTGCCATGGACAAGACGGGGACACTGACCCGGGGCGAACCCCGCCTGGTGGCCATCCGCCCCGCCCAGGGCCACAGCGAAGCTGAAATCTTGCGCCTAGCCGCCTCGGTGGAACAAGGATCCAGTCACCCCCTAGCCGCTGCCATAACAGCCGCCGCCCGGGAATACCAACTTAAGCCCGCCGTAGGCATGGAACACAAGACGCTACCGGGCCACGGCGCCATGGCCACCGTCGATGGGGTCGACACTTATGCCGTCAGCCCCGACTATGCCCACCGGGAACTAGGCCTGACGCCCAGGCTAGATGAATCCGGCAGGACCCAGGTAATCCTTGCCCGTCAGCGTAGGGAATTGGCCCAGCTGGAGTTCCAGGACACCCTGCGGCCAGGGGTGCGAAACACCGTTGGTCAGCTAAGGAAGATGGGTGCAGATCCTGTAATGCTTACCGGGGACAACTATGGGGTGGCGGCAGAGATTGCCGCTGCTGCGGGAATCGATGCCTTCTACGCCCACCTGCTTCCCGAGGATAAGCTCTCCAAGATAAACCTGCTCCGCTCCCGAGGCGTTACTATGATGGTGGGGGATGGCATCAACGACGCTCCGGCCCTGGCGGCGGCAAGTGTCGGGGTAGCCATGGGGGCGGTGGGCAGCGATGCCGCCCTGGAGGCAGCAGACATCGCCTTGATGGCAGATGATTTATCCCAGCTCCCCTTTGTGCTCCGCCTTAGCCGTCAGGCCCTGGGCGCCATTCGCTTTAACATCTGGTTTGCCATCGCCATTAAGCTGTTGGCCGTCATCCTCGTCTTTCCTGGATGGCTGACCCTATGGCTGGCCATACTGGCCGATACTGGCGCCGCTGTCCTGGTCACCCTCAATGGAATGAGATTGCTTCGAGCAAAATAAGCATATGAGGTGGCCCCTGAGGCTACAAAAGACCCTCCTGGCAAATACTAATAATAAAGGAGGGTCTTAATGGATATTATATCCCATGGTCTGTGGGGAGGGGTTGTGCTGGGCCGCCGGCGGGGGTTTTTGGGGGCTGTCCTCTTCGGCCTGCTTCCGGATATCTTGGCCTTTTCGCCCTACCTTGCCCAACGGGCCATCCTGGGCGGGGTGATGAACATCTTTGCTGCTCCCCTGTCCTACCCTCCCTGGGTATATGCATTGTATAATTCTACCCATAGCCTGGTAGTAGCAGGGCTGATCTTTATCTTCCTCTGGAGCTGGCAGCCCAAGCTGGCAATACTGTTTTTGGCCTGGCCCCTGCACATTATGCTAGACATACCCTGCCACTCGGCGGACAGTTTCCCTACCAAATTTTTATATCCCCTGAGTCATTTCTACTTTGATGGTGTGCACTGGAAAAATTTGTACATACTGATAGCTAACTGGGTAGTCCTTGCTATAACCTACAGCGGGTATGCCATTTCCAGCAGGATTAAGGCAGCGTCCACCAAGGCCGACAGTGCCAATCCCCTAAAACCAGACCTTTTCCAGCCCCTTGTACACCCAGCGGGGAATGATGCCCAACCAGCTGATGAGATCGACATCACAAAGACGAGTGATGCCAAAAGCACCTGCAGCCAACAAACCGGCTTCGGTATAGATCAGCTCAATTCTGCCAATGGCCAGCACCAAGAGCAACACGGTGCAGAAAAAGGAAATGTTGGCGCCCACCCTGGACCAGCTCCAATTATCGGCAATCAGGGCCCCTATGCTACTGGCCAAGAGGATCAGTGCTGCAGCCCCATAAAAGAGGGGCAGGAATATGGGGTGCACCACGGCAACATAAATATAATAGAGCAGGGGGATAAATAGCCCCAACATGGTCAGAAGGGCGGGGTGATGCCAAGTCCGCAATATGTAGTAGATCATTAAGCAGACTGCGACGGTGGCCGCTCCGGCATAGAAAAACTCGGACGCCCAATGCTCAATGACGCCTAGGCGCCACAGTATTATCGCAGGCAAAAAGCCCGCCAATCCAGCGCTGAGATCTTTCACCGCCGACACCTCCTCTATAATAATTACTTCGACAAGGTAAATTAATTTACCTTCCTCCTACCACACTTTGGAAATAAATAATCAGGGAGCCTGTCGGCTCCCTGGACGTATTTCCTTAGACTTCCTGGTGGATAAGCTTAAAACCGTTGCGCTCCAGGAGTTTCTTGGCTTCCGGGCCCTTGCCCTTTTGCACCTTCATAGTGACCAGAACGGTGTTGGCAACACGGCGACTTTGGGAGGAAATAAGTGTATCGATGCTGATGTCGTTTTTCTTCATCAGCCCCGTTATGTCGGCCAACCGTCCAACAACATCGGGGACAGCAATCATGACCCTGTCGCCTCCCTTAGGGCCATAGCCGAAGATTTCATCAAAGACTTTCAGAATATCGCCCTTGGTGAGGACTCCCACCAGTTCGTTTTTATCATTGAGAACCGGCAGAACATCTACCGAGTGACGGAACATCAGATATGAAGCATGTTCAATGGGTTCGTCGGCGTCAATAACCACCACTTCTTCATCGGAAAGGACCAGCTCGCTGACGGTGCGGCGATGGAGGAAATGGGCAATTCTACGCCTGTCCGGCTCAATGGCAACCTTAGTAGAGGCAAAGGGGATAGGCATATCGGTGTCGATGCCCGCCTCTTGGTTTTGTTGGGCACAGCAGGCACAAAACTCCCGCATTATTATCTTCTCATCGACAATGCCGATTACTTTTCCCTTGTCCACAATAGGCAGACCATCGAACTTGTTGTCCTCCAGCAAGGTCATTACCTGGTACAGCGAAACATCCGGTGTTACCGAAACAACTTTGTGGGTCATCCGGTTCTTAACAAGCATTTACTGGGCCCCCTAATATACATATTATCTATATTTTCCTATCAGGGCCGGACTTTGTCAACTGCAATTTTAATCTAACTAATAACCGATGAATGTGCTATAATGAGAATGTGAAAACTTTCTTTTTACGGAGGAGAAGACATGAATAAATCCATCGCCCTACTGCCCATGCTCTTGCTGTTAGCGCCGGGTATGCTCATGGGTACGGGGCTGGCCACCCGCAATTTTCGCCAGTACTATCCCCTCTTTGCAGTCCTCATGATTGCCTTGGTAGTCAATATCTTTCTGATGGTTTGGCATCGCAAGAAGCAACAGCGCAATAAAGATTAAGGCCCCCAGGGCCTAATTTTATTTATACCGGAGGGGTTTGGGCACTTTGACAACGGCCCCAGCTACCCTTGCATCTGATGCAGGGAGGAAATGATGGAAGCGCTAATTTCCTCGACATTGCCCTTGCCATTGAAGCCGGCGTACTCTGAATTACCCCAGAAATTGGTCCGGGGATAGCCCTGCACAGCTGCCTCGAGTATGTTATACAGGTCAAAATCATTGACGGTAACGGGGTTTTTGGCCAAGCGGATAAAGCAACTGTCGGACTGCTGGTAACCCACAACAGCTATGTCGGCGCCCAGCTCCACAAACATCATAGCGATATAGTAGACATAGTTTCTTTCTGCGCTGGTGGAGGCCACCAGGCAGTTGCCAACTCGGTGAAGTTGGGCCGAGAAAGCAGCTTGGAGGCGAACTTCCCTGGCGATCTTGCTGGTAATTCGCAACACCTGAAGCAGGCTCTGGTAATTGGTCCGTCCCTCCTCCAGAATCGCCGCCAAGTCGGCAATACTGGAATTAGCCGCCGTAGCCAGGTACCTGGTATCTCCCATTATGCCTCCCCCTAAGGCCAGGGCCATATTTTCATCCAGCGCAGTATTTAGCTTGTGACATATTCGCCAGATCAGTTGGCAGGTGGAGTCCGTCAACTCATGAACAGCCGCCAGGGCGCCCTCCACCAAGGTGTTATTGGCATGGTGGTCTACCAGGAGGTATTC
>DAIOXA010000012.1:0-4760 GCA_036758185.1 Bacillota bacterium | reverse complement strand
AAGCTGTTGAGCGTCGGCGGTGTCTACCAGCACAGTCAGGTCATACTCCCGGGGATCCGGCTGTAGCAGTACCTGCATTCCCAGCTTAAACTCCAGCTCCCGAGCATGTTCACTGATAATGCGGGGCACAGCCATATCCGCTCCCAGCACCCGGGCCAGGACATGGGCTGCACCCAGGGCATCACTGTCTGCATCATCGTGGCAGAGAACCAGCATGCGCCGGTTGCGATACGTTCTTAAGGTCTGCAGAAACTCCTCCATATGCAACTACCCCCACCCATACTGATCGTTAAATTTGCCCCAAATCTTAACCTCTGTCTGCAGTTCGACATTATGCTTGGCCTTGACTTCGCCTTGAACCTTGCGGATAAGGTTATAGATCTCCTGGGCGGTGGCTTGGCCATCGTTGACGATGAAGCCGCAATGCTTTTCGGAAACTGCCGCCCCCCCCAGGCGCTCCCCCCGAAGATCACAGGATTCGATGAGTTGGCCGGCATAATGCCCTGGGGGGCGGCGGAAGGTGCTACCGGCGCTGGCCTTATCCAAGGGCTGCTGTTCTTGGCGCCGACGGGTATACTCTTGGATTTTCTCTGCTATGTCATCACAATCCCCCGGCTGCAATTCCATCTCTACTTCCAGGATGACATTGTCGTTGCTCTGAAAGATGCTGGAGCGGTAGCCCATTTCCAATTCTTCACCTCTGTAGGTAACGAATTCTCCCTGGGGAGTGACAGCCAGCACTCGCTGCACGACATCCTTCATTTCGCCATCATAGGCCCCGGCATTCATGGCCACTGCCCCGCCAATGGCGCCGGGGATGCCGCTAGCGAATTCCAGGCCCGTCAGGCAACTGGCCCGGGCGATGGCACTGACCCGGGGCAGCGCTGCCCCCGCCTGAGCGACAATGGTTGCATCTGCCACCCGCACATCGCCCAAGTTCGCTTCCAGCATCATCACCACGCCCTCCAAGCCATAGTCGCTGACCAGGAGGTTGGTGCCCTTGCCCATGACATACAATTGCAGCCCCTTGTCGATGCAGTATGTCATGACCTGTGCCACCTGGCTGTATTCCCGAGGCATCACCAAGTACTGGGCAGGTCCTCCCACCCTAAAGGAAGTATATTTAGACATAGCTTGCTGGCAGAGGACTGAGTTGACATCGACGATTGTCTCCAGGTCAGCCTTAATATTCATAGACAATTCCCTCCAGTAATCCAATCTACTATAGTAGTTTTTAATTAATGAAGAAGATCAACAACCGCTAAGGAAAAACTTTGAACAAGAGGGGCACCTTTTTGACTCTTAATGTAATGTATTCAAATGGACACGATACCGGATAGTGAAGAAGTTTTATACGCTTCAACAAACCTCTCTGACACTAAAAAGTAATCAAAACTGCCAAAAACAAAATCTCCGACTGCCGCTTTTGATAGCTTAATATTTCTTGGCGGAAGCCACTTCAAATGGCTGGTATATCTTCCACACTGAGGACATACATCGGCAGGGCCATAACTTATGGGCTCAATGGGCTCAGCATAAGCATACTTGTTATCATCAAATCTATTTGGATCAAAAGTAAAAAATGTCATAAATACTTATCACCTCATTATTTGGTCATCCACCATGTGTCAGGGGTCCAGAGAACTGAAAAACCTGCTCCAACATAATAGGGCATAAGTCCATACCATGCTGCATCATGCACCATTTCAACTATTCTTTGAACATACCAATCAGTATTTTCTTCCCCATATTGAGTACCAAAATATGTTCCCTTAATTAAGTTCTGTATTACAGTTGGCTGTGCTGGGGCCTGTGGAGCTGATTCAGTGGGTTGTGAGGTTTTAACAGTTTGAGAAATAACAGTTGATGAACTTGATTGTTCTGTCCCAGATGTAGGTGCAATTTAGGGGGTGGGTGAAGATAAGGTAGGCTTTTGCGGCGGTTTCGGCGGCTCTGGTACTGTTGGTTTTGGCGAGCCGCCGCCATTAATGCTGACCGTTACCCTATATGTCCCCATGGGGTCTACATAGTTCACCGGGTCATTGCCGCAGTAGGCATACCGATTAAGACTGATGGGAACAGCTGCCATAATGCTTAGTAGAGTTTAGTTTGATGTCTTAATCCAAGGCACTTCCAACCTGAAGACCTGTCTTCAATATAGGTTGTATTGGTTATTACCATGCCCCTAACAGGTGCTACTGTTAGCGAGTGATATTTTTTAGTCTGCAGATTTTATGGATGTAATGAAATAATCTACCTCTTCTTGTGTAACCGGACCAAAAATTTGTATCAAATACAATTTATTTTGATAGTAAACTTCTAACCATATAGTTTCTGAAACTTCTGGAACTCCAAATTGAAACCCTTGAATATTAGCTGTTTCAAAAACAAAGATACCATCCTCTCCGGCCGGGACTATTGACAAGCTCTTTTGATTAAGAAGCTGGTGGTTAATTTGATTTAACACGGCCTTATTAGTTTGGGATAGCATGTCAGGATGGCTATCCAAAATCAATCTTCTTAGTTGAAAATCACTTAGGTTCTTACCATATGTTCTATCAAATGCCCGCCTCTTTAAACAGTTGCCAGATTCCACAATAGTGCTTGTGTAGAAGTTACTTTCCCTTTCATCAATTACCAGAATAACATTTGGAAAAGTATATGACTCTTTTCCAGCTACCCTGTCTATAGTTTTTTTATGCACGGAACCCCATGGAGCTTGAAAAACAAAGAGGCCTTCAATTAGCGAATTTTTACCATCCTGAGCGGGCTGTATATTATGCTTGATTAATTCTAAGTTTGTATTTCGATAGCTATCAGCTAAAACGGTATACCGCTTGTACATTTTGATTTGATACTGGTTGGATAGGAGAAGGGCAAATACGAAGACTACGCCGATACCGACCATTATTTTAATCCAGAAAGATAATTTACGCATACATACACTCTCCCAGAAGAATTCTGACTCCTGCCAATTACTGAATGGCGCTCCTATTTTCTTCTTAACTTCCCAAGCCCCAATAGAAACCGCAATATACTCTATTTCCCGTACAGTTTGCTTAGTTAATATTCGGTACATCCATGGATCCCATGCCGTGTCTCATGCCATATTAGATATTGGTCTTCACTGCTATAGGATAGCCATCCCGACAAGAATAATTTGGACAAGCAGGAAAAGCCCACCCCCCCGCAGAAACTATAATTCAGGGAATATTTCATCGGGAGGGATTGCCATGAGCCAAGAACAAAAAGCAAGGGTATTGGCATCAGTTTGCTACTTGCCACCCCTCTTCCTGCTCCTCCTCTTTATCAAGCGCGGGGATAGACTGATCCATTTCCATGCTAAACAGGCGCTGGGCACATGGATGGCCTTGGGTTTTGCTTATGTAATTTCCCTGCTACCAGGACCGTTCTTTGCAGTGGCCAAATGGCCTATCGTCATCACATTGGCCGCCCTCTTTGCCCTCCATCTGGTAGTAGGCCTGAAAGAAGCTGGGGGAGGGCGTGACCGAACCCTGTCGCCGGTGGGAGATTGGATTGACGCCCTGCCCATCTAGAGACTGCCTCGGCGCAAAAAGAACCTATCGAGGTTCTTTTTTTGTTCACTCCAGCTCCACTTGATCGCCGGGATCCATCACCATCACCCGGGCATGGCCCTGGGCCTCGACCTGGTCCTTAAATTGGAGGGGATCCTGGCAAATCAGCTCAAAGGTGTTGTAGTGCATGGGAATAACCACCCGGGGGCGGAGCATTTCCACCGCCAGGGCGGCATCGGCGGGCCCCATGGTGTAGTTGTCACCGATGGGCAACAGGGCATAATTGATGTCCTCCAGCTGGGCCAATAACTTCATGTCGGAAAAGAGACCGGTATCGCCGGCAAAGTAGATTCCCGTACGGTGAAAGTTTACATAAAAGCCACAAGCCAGCCCCCCGGCCACCCCTGCACCGTGCAGCGCCGGAGTAAAGCGCAGGTAGCCAAAGGGGAAGTTCACCCTACCCCCGATGTGACCGGTATGAATGCGGCTGACCCCCTGGCTACGGCAGAGGTTGCCTACCTCAAAGGTCGAGACCAAGACGGCGTTGTTTTGCTGACAGATTTCCACTGCGTCCCCCAGGTGATCGGCGTGGGCGTGGCTAACCAGCACGTAGTCCACTTTAATACTTTGCGGGTCTAATTCACCGGCGCCAGGATTGCCGTTGATATGTGGGTCAAAGATCAGGCTATCCTGCTTGCTGCTGAGGATAAAGCAAGAGTGCCCCAGGTACGAAAGCGTTACCATCGAAAATCCCCCTCGTTTTAAAGATTATCTGGCTCTACATAGAGTAGCTGAGCGGCTGTGGGGCACCCTTTGTTGCAGATGCTCCTCCAGGTGATCGCAAATATCGTGGGCCTGCTCCACAGATAGCGCTCCGTCCACCAAGAGGTGGACTTCTAAATATCTAAACCGCCCCACCCTTCGGGTCCGCAGTTTGTGAAATCCCCGTAGCGGCGGCATGGGACAAATAAAAATCGCCTCAATGGCTTCCCTTTCCTCCCTAGGGAGGCTGGAATCCACCAAATCCTTGCTGGCCGTATAGATCAGCCTTATGCCCCCCGCGGCAATGAGGGCAGTGACAACCAAAGCAGCAATGGCGTCAGCTACTAGTATTCCCCAAAACTGAGAAACAGCCAGCCCAAACAGCACCGCCACCGAGGAGGCTACATCGGTAAGCACGTGCACGGCGCCACCAAAAATGGCCGGAGATTCCGTCTCCTTGCC
>DAIOXA010000011.1:0-16684 GCA_036758185.1 Bacillota bacterium | reverse complement strand
GGACTTGGGTTCTACGGCAAAGGAGGACATGGGAACAGGAAACTCTATGCCCTTGAGAAAATTTTTGTTTTCTTTAGCGCACAAGGTGTCGCCTGTCGAGGTATCCTGGAGCTTGGCGACGGCGGCGATGTCCCCAGACTCTATCTTGGCAAGGGGAATTTGGTTTTTACCCCGGAACGCATAGAGCTGAGCTACCCTCTCTGTCTTTCGTTTGTTGAGGTTTACCGCTTGGGTATCCGAGCTGAGAGCGCCGCTATAGACACGGAAAAAACTGACCTTACCGACGTAGGGGTCTGCCATGGTTTTAAATACTAGGGCGCGGAAGGGCTGACCTGAACCGCCTTTGAGCTCAATTACCTTGCCTTCCTCGGCCAAGGCCTCTACTGTATCTGAGGGTTTGGGCGCTGAAAACACCAAAAAGTCCAAGAGTTGCGGAATACCGATGCTCTTGACGGCAGAACCACAGAGAACGGGAAAGAGCTTTGCCGCCCCAACGGCCCGCTGAATACCCTGGGTGATTTCCTCGCCTGTCAGCTCTTCACCTTCCAAGTACTTCAGAGTGAGCTCATCGTCAGTCTCGGCTGCAATCTCCACCAACTGCTCCCGGTACTGGGCTGCCAGATCTGCCAACTCGGGCGGAATTTCTTCTATTTGAAACTTCTCCCCAGAATAGATGATGGCCTTCATCTGCAACAGGTCGACAATACCCTTAAAGCTGTCTTCGCTGCCGATGGGAATCTGCACAGGAACTACATTGGCGCCGAACATCTCCCGAGCCTGGGTGATTACCTTGTTGAAGTTGGCATTTTCCCTATCCATCTTGTTGACAAAACAAATCCGAGCCAAATTTGCCCCGTCAGCAAGTTTCCAAACTTTTTCCGTTCCCACCTCAACTCCAGAAACGGCACAGAGATTGACCAAGGCACTTTCCACAACCCTTAGGGATGCGATAACCTCGCCAACAAAATCGAAGTATCCCGGGGTATCAATTAGGTTTAGCTTGCAGTCCTTCCATTCAACCGGCGCCATTGCCGCGTTGATGGTAATTTGCCTTTTAATCTCATCAGCGTCAAAGTCTGTGGTGGATGTGCCGTCTTCCACCCTGCCAATGCGCTGAATGGCTCCGGAAGAAAATAACATGCTTTCGGCCAATGTAGTCTTTCCGGCTCCACCATGACCAATGATGCTGATATTACGAAGTTTGTCCGTCGAATAGTTCTTCACAACAATCTCCTCCTCGCAAATGGTGCCAGCTCCGTTGTACTTCTGTATTAGTTTCGACCAGCAAGATTTAAATTCCTGCAAGCCCCTTTAATTATAACATTGTTTTTAAAAGGCTTACGGCGGTTTCCAGCCGTTGTTTGGAAATATTACCTAACCAGTTGGGCAAATGCGGATTTATCATAAAGGAGTGCAAGTTGAATCTTTCCGGTTCCAGAGGTTGGGCCAGATCCTCCCAAGTTAGCGGAGCGGAATAGGAAGGAAGAGGGCGGGGGCGGAGACTGTAGGCAGAAACTATTGTCTGTTCTCGGGCATTTTGGCCATAGTCCAGGTAGATCTTGCCCTCCCGGTTATTGACGCTGCGTTCCAGGGTGGTCCAATGGGGGTATTTTTTGTTGATTACAGTGCAGCAGGCCAAGACAAAATCCCTGACCTGCTTATATGTATAAACAGGCTCCAGGGGGACAAAAACTTGTAATCCCGTAGCGCCGGAAGTTTTGGCCTGGCCAATGAGCTTTAGCCTATCCAGCAATTCCTTGATTCCCATAGCCACTTGGCGGACTTCTTCAATCCCATACTTCTCCATGGGATCCAAGTCAAAGACCGCAAAGTCCGGATTATCCAGTTGGGGCAGGCTGGACAGCCAGGGGTGAAATTCTATTACGCCCAGGTTGGCCAACCAAATCAATGTGGGCAAACTGTCAACCAGCACATAATCTGTATGCTTGCCTTCCTTGCGGTGAAGAGTATAGGTGTTTACCCAGTCTGGGGCATTATCCGGGCAATTCTTTTGGTAAAAGCCCGGCGCCCCTGCCCCGTGGGGAAACCGCTGCATAGATATTAGCCTTCCCTGCAAGCAGGGTAAAAGTCTTGGCGCAGCCTTAATGTAATAGTCCAGCATCTGACCCTTGGTCGTCCCTGTCTTTGGCCACATTACTTTATCTATATTTGTAACTCTTACTTGTTTACCCAAAACGTCAAGATAGCTCATACTTCTTTCCCTCCAGTATTAGACCCTTAAAAACTGGAGCCCGCAAAGTCAGAGCCTGGGTCCACTCGAAAAACTCTACCTCTGCCTTGAGCACAGGTCTCACCCAGTTCCAATTGTCCTGGGTGCGCTTAATGGGCAGAGGTGGTTGAGAATGGGATAGGCTTCTCAATAGCTCCATCAGTATTTTTCTCCCGCTATCGCTAAACCCGCTGCCCACTGAACCAATCAGGACCAAGCCGTCGCCAAAATCCTTGGCGAGTAAGAGAGATGTCAGTTGCCCTTGCTTGGTAATATAACCCACGACATCAAAAATCCCCAATTGTTTATTTTTGACCTTGTGCCAATAGGGAGATTTCCCAGCAACGTATGGGCTATGGAGATCCTTATAGACTATCCCTTCCCACCTCCGTCGAGAGGTTAACTGCAATAACTTCTCGCCGTCCAAGAAATTGTCGATTACTGAAACGGGGCCAGGCGGCACTTCAAGCATGGCAAGATTCTCTTGGCGCTGGTGCAACGGTTTGTCCCTGACATCGCGCCCTTGCCACAGCAGAATATCAAATACTATGTACGATACTGGCGGCGCCCCAGGAGAGGGGCTACTGGTGAAGTTTCGCTTTAGAACTAAGCTAAAATCCGGGCGCCCATCTTTTAGGGCCACTACCTCGCCATCCAAGATGAAGGGCTGAGGAAAGACTGTGGCAAGGCTCTTGAGCTCTGGGAAAGTTTCAGTCTTTATTCGCCCCCGGCGATTTTGGAGGACCACCTGGCCCGCAGAGACGAAACTCAGCATCCTCACGCCATCCCACTTTACCTGGTATACCATTTCTTTTTGGTTGCGTACTTCATGGGCCAAGAGGGGTTCCATCACCCTGGTCTTTCCCGGTTCCATCACCCCACAACGCCCTTCTTCCTACGCTTACTAGGTGAAGGGGTAAAGCGCTCTTTTTCAATGGCCTCCAAACTTGCCTTAAGGGATTCCATTAAATCCACAACTCCCTCTGCAGGTTGAACTTGGGGGTAGTCTAGTTCCTGCCCTTCTATTTTAGCACTGATTAAATCCAGAAGGGCGCGCCTATAATCGTCGCTGTACTTTTCTGGTGCGAAGGGTTCCGTCATGGTTTCGACAAGCTGAGTAGCCATGTCCAGCTCCCGGTCCGATACGGTCACTTCGGCCTCAATTCCGGGAATCTCTTGCTTGGATCGTACCTCATCAGGGTACTTCATCGTCTCCATCACCAGGACATTGTCATAGATCCGCAGGGCAGCCAAAGCCTGTTTGGACCGAATTACCACCTTGGCTACAGCGACCCTGTCTTTGCTCTTAAGAGCGCTGACAAAGAGATTATAGGCCTTTTTTCCCGTTTCTTCAGGACCCAGGTAATAGCTCTTTTCATAGTAGATCGGGTCAATTTCTTCTAACTTGCAAAAGTCGATAATGTCGATGGTCCTCGTCTTGTTGGTGGGAATAGCCTCAAAATCCTCATCCTTCATGACGATAAATCTATCCTTCTGATACTCATAGCCCCGGACAATTTCCTCCCACTGAACTTCTTGGTTACAGCGAGGACAAATCCGCTGATATTTAAGGGGCGTACTACACTTGCTATGCAAGTATTTAAACTTAATAGATTTATCTTCACTGGCAGTATACATCTTTACGGGAATGTTAACCAACCCAAAGCTAACTGCACCTTTCCACACCGGTCTCATACTCTGACCTCCCTCTATCTTTTCCATATCTTGCCCCCTCGCCACCTAAGTAGTCAAGGATTGCAAAAAAAAGCCCAGTCGAGGTAAGCGACTGGGTTCTCTACTTAGTTATCACCATTTCCCTCCCTGACCACCCGGGCCCCTGCTACCACCCGGTCGCCTTCATCCAACCGGATCAATTTCATGCCCCGGGCAGTTCTGCCGAGAATGGATATCCCATCAACCTGTTGGCGGATCAGGACTCCCTTGGCTGTAACAATCATCAGATCATCGCCGGAGGTGACAATTTTACCCCCCACCAAATTACCTGTACCGCCTGTCAGTCCCACTGCCTTTAAGCCCTTTCCTCCTCGGATTTGAGCTCGGAATTCTTCGGTCCTGACCCTTTTACCATAGCCCTCCTCGGTAACAACCAGGACATGGCCGTCCCTTTCCAGCGTGACCATCTCAACTAAATTGTCTCCCTTGGTCAATCTAATACCCTTGACACCTCGAGCAGTCCGCCCCATGGGGCGAACTTCCTTCTCGTCGAAGCGAATTGCCAGGCCGCTTTCGGTAAACAGCATTACCTCCTGATTGCCGTCAGTCAGTCTGACGCCGATGAGTTCGTCCTTGTCCCCTAGCTTGATGGCAATGAGACCTGCCTTGAGATTAGTATTATATTCCTCCAGACAGGTTTTCTTTACGTACCCCTTCCGAGTGGCCATGAGAAGGAATCTATCACAAGAAAACTCCTGGACCTGAATTACTGCACTAATTCTTTCGGCTGGGCGTAGGGGGATAAGATTTACCACAGCAATACCGCGAGCTTGGCGACTGGCCTCTGGAATCTCGTAGACTTTCTTGCGATACACCTGACCCTGGTTGGTGAGGAAGAGGATGTTTTTGTGGGTTGTTGTTATAAACAAATGTTCAACAAAATCGTCTTCTCGTCTGTTCAGGGCCGCCACTCCCCGTCCGCCCCTATTTTGACTGCGATAGGTCGTAACGGGAATTCTCTTGATATAGCCCTGATGGGTGATGGTAATAACTACATCTTCATCGGCGATGAGATCTTCTATCTCCAGATCTCCATCCCTGTTAATGATGCGAGTCCGGCGTTCATCGCCATATTTACTTGATATCTCAGTCAATTCTTCCATGATTATGGCGTCGACCTTTTTGGTATCGGCCAGAATCGCCCTTAAGGCTTGGATCTTCTCTGCGACGTCGTTATACTCCTGTTCAATCTTCTCCCGCTCCAACCCGGTCAACCTGTGCAAGCGCATATCCAAGATGGCTTGGGCTTGTATTCTGCTCAAGGAGAAGCTCGCCATGAGGCCTTCCCGGGCTTCATCGGCATCCCGGGATTTGCGAATAAGGGCAATAACCGCATCCAATTTATCCAGGGCAATCTTGAAGCCCTCTAAAATATGGAGTCTTTCTTCAGCTTTTTTTAACTCATACTTTGTTCTGCGGGTAATAATCTCCCGTTGATGCTCAAGGTAATAAAATAGCATGTCCCTTAGGGGGAGAATTTTGGGCTGATTGTCAACCAATGCCAACATGATAATGCCAAAATTCTGTTGTAGCTGAGTAAATTTATACAGCTGATTGATAATGACGTGGGGATTCGCGTCCCTTTTCAGTTCTATGATTACTCGGATTCCATGCCGATCCGTTTCGTCCCGCAGGTCTGTAATACCTTCGATTTTCTTTTCCCGGACAAGTTCGGCGATTTTTTCGATTAGTTTAGACTTATTGACCTGATAGGGAAGCTCGGTGACAATCAGGATCTGCTTGCCATTGGCCAGGGTTTCTATTTTGACATCGCCCCGCAGGGTTATGGATCCCCGCCCCGTCTTATAAGCCTTCTTAATACCGTCCCTACCCAAGATTATGCCAGCGGTGGGAAAGTCTGGCCCCTTAACATGTTGCATTATTACCTCATCGGAGATTTCGGGGTTGCCGATCATGGCCTTTAAGGCGTTCACTACCTCCCCGAGGTTATGGGGGGGGATATTTGTTGCCATACCCACTGCGATTCCAGCTGTTCCGTTAACCAAGAGGTTTGGAAACCTGGAGGGTAGCACTTTAGGCTCTTCCAGAGACTCATCGAAGTTAGGCATAAAGTCAACGGTTTCCTTGTCTATATCAGCTAAAAGAACCGTGGCAAGTCTAGCCATGCGCACTTCGGTATAGCGCATGGCCGCAGCGGGATCACCGTCTATGGAGCCAAAGTTACCGTGACCGTCCACCAGCAAGTAGCGAAGGGAAAAGTCCTGGGCCATCCGAACCATTGTGTCATATAGGGGAACGTCGCCATGGGGATGGTACTTACCCAATACTTCACCGACAACCCTGGCCGACTTCTTATATGCTTTGTTGGGCTGAAGACCCAACTCATTCATAGCATAGAGAATTCGCCGGTGCACCGGCTTTAATCCGTCCCTGACATCGGGCAGGGCCCGGCTCATGATAACACTCATGGCGTAGTCCATAAAGGACTGCCGCATTTCGGTACTCACTTCTCTGGGCAGAATTTTACCGTGGGTAAACTCTATAGACATACCGCTCTCTCCTACACATCAAGATTTTTGACAGTTGCCGCGTGTCTTTGAATGAATTCACGCCGGGGTTCAACCTTGTCCCCCATGAGGACGGAAAATATTTCATCGGCGGCGATGGCATCATCCAGGGATACTTGCAGCAGCGTCCTGGTTTCAGCATTCATTGTAGTGTCACTGAGTTGCTCTGCATTCATCTCCCCCAAACCTTTGTAGCGCTGAAGGGTAATACCGTCTCTGCCGATTTCATTGAGGGTTGTTTCTAAATCCCGGTCGGTGTACAAATACTTTTCAGTCTTTCCCTTTTTGAGCAGGTACAAGGGAGGCTGAGCAATATAGATATATCCTGCGTCCAGCAAAGGCCTCATGTAGCGATAGAAAAATGTCAGCAATAGGGTGCGGATATGGGCGCCGTCGACGTCGGCGTCAGTCATGATAACTACTTTATGGTATCGGGCCTTGTCAAGGTCAAAATCCTCACCAATACCCGTGCCCAGGGCGGTGATTAAGGTCTTAATCTCCTCATTGGCCAAAATTTTGTCCAGCCGAGCCTTTTCGACGTTGATTATCTTGCCCCGCAGGGGGAGGATTGCCTGATTGCGTCGGTCTCTACCCTGCTTTGCACTGCCACCAGCAGAATTTCCTTCGACTATAAAGAGCTCTGCCAAGGCGGGATCCTTAACGGTACAATCTGCCAACTTGCCGGGGAGAGCGGAAATTTCCAAGGCGCTCTTGCGTCGTGTCAATTCCCTGGCCCTGCGTGCCGCTTCCCTGGCCCGGGAGGCAGCGATGGTTTTATCCAGAATCCTCCTAGCTAAGGTGGGGTTTTGTTCTAAGAAAAAGGACAGCTCATCACTAGTAAAAGAATCCACAATTCCCCGGATCTCTGGATTGCCGAGTTTTGTCTTGGTTTGCCCCTCAAATTGTGGATCCTTTAGCTTGACGCTGATAATGGCCGTCAGCCCTTCCCGGATATCTTCCCCTGTCAAGTTGGGGCTACCATTTTTTAGGAGATTATTTTTGCGGGCATAATCGTTGATTATTCGGGTCAGGGCAATTTTAAAGCCCACTTCATGGCTCCCGCCCTCTTGGGTGTTTATATTATTGGCAAAGGAGAAGACATTCTCTTGATAACCAGTATGGTATTGCATAGCGAACTCCACCACAATGTCATCCCGGGATCCATCAAAATAAATGGGGGTCTTGTGCACGACATCCCTGTTTTTATTTAAAAACTCTATATAGGATTTGAGACCGCCATCGAACTTGTACTTATTTGTATCGCCAGAGTTTTCATCGTTGAATACTAATTTCAGGCCTTTATTAAGGTAGGCAAGTTCGCGGATGCGCTGATTTAGGGTATTATAATCGTACTCTATGGTCTCAAAAATTTCTTTATCAGGTTTAAAGGTGACCTTGGTTCCCATTTTCTTTGTCTTTCCCGTTACTTTGAGTTCGGTGGCCTTCTGGCCCCTTTCAAACCGTTGGTGATGTATTTGTCCATCAGAATATACTTCTACTTCCAGCCACTCCGACAGGGCGTTGACGACGGAAACACCAACGCCGTGTAATCCTCCAGAAATTTTATATCCTTCTCCGCCAAACTTTCCCCCAGCATGGAGCTTTGTCATAACCAGTTCCAAGGCGGGGATTCCTGTCTTTTGGTGGATACCAACGGGAATTCCATGCCCGTTGTCTACAATCGATACGATATTATCTTTATGCAAGGTGATTACAATTTTATCGCAGCGCCCGGCCAAAGCCTCATCTATACTATTATCCAACACCTCATAGACAAGATGGTGAAGCCCCTTGGGACCTGTGGAGCCAATATACATCCCTGGGCGCTTGCGTACAGGCTCCAACCCCTCCAAGACTTGGATTTGGTCAGCACTGTATAGGACTCTTTTCGACATAAGCCTTACCTCCGCCATTAGTGTTTACTTTTCTGTACTGGGGGAAAAGAGTGTTGTGTATTTGTCCCACCGTCTCGCAAGGGTGCCCCGAGAAAGGGGAACCAAGTAGAGCTGATCTTGGGTGATGATGATGGATTTTGGTTTTCCCTCAATTCTTACAACGGTATTATTCCACTCGCACAATTCTACCAGCCCTTTAACAGATGGTGAATTTATTAGACCATAGTCAAAGATGCCAATTACATCTTCGGCAATTACTGATACTTCTGCTCCTAAATGTAAGTACATACTCTATTCCCTCGCTTTGATTTTTCCAGCCTCGATCCAAAAAGTCCCAAATCCTGACCCAGTAGAGGCTTCGACACTGGAAATAAAGGTCTGAACCCTGCCCGACAAATCCTCTAAGAGCATGGCTTTCCTGCTTGCATCCAACTCAGAAAACACATCGTCCAGGAGAAGCAGGGGGTATTCACCGGTTTCTCCTTTAAATAGGTCAACCTCCGCGAGTTTTACAGACAAGACGGCCGTCCTCTGCTGTCCTTGAGAACCAAAGGTGCGTAGGTCACAGCCGTTGACTATAAAGGAAAAGTCATCCCGGTGAGGGCCAACCATGGTGGATTTGTATCTATGCTCCAAGCCCTGTGATTTCTGGAACAGTTCTAAAACCTCGGGGGTGGAAAGCCCCGGATTTACTGAAGCTTTATATACTAGACTCAGCTCCTCTTTGTTGTAGCTGAGTTTCCTGTGTTTTAGGCGGGCGAGAATACTCAGTCTCTGGAGGTAAGCCTGTCTCTTATGAACAATGGGTCCTGATAACTCAGCAAGTTTTTCCGTCAGGACATTCTTTACTAATTTGTCCTGGTCCTTACTTTTCAGCAAGGCATTGCGTTGCCGCAAGTAATTATTATACTTTCCTATGACAAATCGATATGAACTGTCGATCTGACTGATCTCGTAATCTAAGAATCTGCGCCTGAGTGCAGGTCCGCCCTTGACTAAGTACAAATCCTCGGGCATGAAGAACACAGCATTGACGTAATTTGCAATATCGGAAAGGCGTTGAATAGCAACACCGTCGGCTTTATACGCCCTTCTTCCATCCCGGGCGGCGCCCATTTCTATATTGGTAACGCGTTTTCCCCTCTGCACCCTTCCCGCTAAATAAAAATACTTTTCTTGCCAGCCGATTAGTTCCTCGGTCCGGCTGGTCCGAGGCGACCGGCCGGAGGACAAGAAGTATACTGCTTCTAATAAATTGGTCTTGCCCTGTCCGTTATTTCCCATGAACAGGTTTATACCGGGTAAAAAACTGATCTTTTCCCCGGTATAGTTTCTCCAGCCCTTAATTGTTATTGCTTGTAAATGCAAGACCCATCACCCAGTAATCTCATAAACGGTGTTGTTGACATCTACCCTATCCCCGGGGTAGAGTTTTTTTCCCCGTTGCCTAGTAATAACACCGTTTACTTCTATTTGGTTGCCGATAACAAAAGCCTTTGCCTGCCCGCCGGATTGAATGATGTTGACATGCTTAAGAAATTGACCCAATGTAATATACGAGGATTGGATCTCAATTTTCACGGAAATTTCTCCTGTTAAGATATTCTAACAGGCAGCACCAAATGCAGGTAATTGTGATTCTGAACGGGACGAATGGTACATGGGCTAAAGGGGCCGGTAAAATCTAGGTTAACTTGCTGGTCCTTGATATTGCGAAGGCAATCCAATAGCAGCCGCACATTAAAGCGTATTTCCAAGGGTTCACCCTGAACAGAAGCCTGGATAAAGTCTTGAGCGCTGCCCACATCTTGATTAACGGCAAGTATTTTTATCCCGCCCCTATCTATTTCCAGCTTAACTAGATTATTGCCCCCTTCCTTGACTATTATTTCTGCCCTTTCCAGTGCTGCCCTGATATTATTTGTTTCCACCATCAGAGAAGTCTTGAAATCTGAGGGAATGATCTGCTGATAAGGAGGATACTTACCCTTAACTAGTCGGGAGGACAGGGAAATTCCATTCATGTCAAAGAGAATATTAGAACTATCCAAGTATATTATAGCATTGGTTTCTGAAGAATCATCCAAAATCTTAATGACCTCCTGGACAGCTTTTCCTGGGATAATGGCCTTAAGTTGATGGTCCTCGTTGGCTTTGGCTTGTCGGAAGGCCAAGCGGTGGCCATCGGTGGCAATGAATTTGAGTTTATTTGCTTCAGCCTCCAGCAGCAGACCGGTCAATACAGGTCTTGTCTCATCCCGGGCAACCGCCACCTCTGTTTGGATAAGCATTTCCTTAAGGAGTCCTTCTTCTATCTCAATTTTTGTGGCGGTGGAGCTGACCTCAGCTAAGCTAGGAAATTCAGTAGCGGAGAAGCCCGAGAGTTCAAATTTAATTTCTTCACAAGAGACGGTAACCTTTAGGGGGTTTTCTGGATCCGTCTTAATAGTTACCAGGCCTTCGGGCAACTTGCGAACAAACTCTGTCAGTATTTTTGCAGGAAGTACGATGGCGCCGTGTTCCATGACTTGGGTTGTCGTCTGGCAGCGGATGCCTAACTCCAGATCCGTAGCGCTGAATACTAAACCTTCTCCTTCGCTCTCTAAGAGAATTCCCTTAAGGGTGGGTAAGGGGGATTTAGTTGCCACAGCCCTCTGCACAAGGCTCAGGGCCGCAGCCAGGGTGTTTTTTTCACATACAACATGCACTTTAATCCCTCCATGTGGAATAATCCTTGTTTCTTAATAATATATTAATAGATTTAGTAGTATCCTTAGTATAGGATGTGGATTTGTGGATATCAGCCCTTGTGGTAGGTAGGGGGGAAGGGCATGCATGGGTATAAGCTGTGGAAAACCTAGCTTTGTTTTGCACATATCCACAAAATCCCCAGACTTACTGCTTGAGCAATTTTATGATTGCTTCTACCTGGTTAGCAATGCTGGGATTGTTTGCAATATCCGTACGAATCTTATCCTGGGCATGCATTACCGTAGTGTGATCCCGCCCGCCAAATTCTTCGCCGATTTTGGGTAGGGAGAGGTCTGTCAATTCTCTGCACAAGTACATGGCAATTTGACGAGGGTGAGCTACCGCTTTGGTTCTCTTCTTTGCCTTCATATCATCCAGGCGGAGATTAAAGTAATCGGCAACAACCTTTTGAATCAGTGCGATGGAAATAGGGTCGCTTTTGGCGTTGGGAATAATATCCTTCAGCGTCTTTTCTACGAGAGACTCATCTATTTTTTGCCCGGTCATTGAGGAGTAGGCATTTATCCTGGTCAGGGCACCTTCCAACTCGCGAATATTAGTTGTGACTTGGTTAGCAACCAAGAGGATAACTTCATTACTTATATCGATATTCTCCAGTTCTGCCTTTTTACGCAAAATTGCTGCCCGGGTTTCCAAATCCGGTGGCTGAATGTCGGTGATGAGTCCCCATTCAAATCGGGAGCGCAATCTGTCTTCTAAGGTGGGGATCTCCCTGGGTTGCCGATCGCTGGAGATAATAATCTGTTTGTTACTTTCGTGGAGGGCATTAAAGGTGTGGAAGAACTCTTCCTGGGTGGATTCTTTTCCTGCCAAAAACTGAATGTCATCTATAAGCAGGACATCGACGCTACGATATTTATTGCGAAATTCTCCTGTTCGGTTATCACGAATGGATTTGATAAAGTCATTGGTAAACTTTTCGGTGGAAAGATACACGACCCGTGAACTGGGGTAATGCTTGTGGACAAAATGGCCGATGGCATTCATTAGGTGAGTCTTTCCCAGTCCTACACCGCCGTAGATAAAGAGGGGGTTGTAAGCCCGAGCAGGGGCTTCGGCGACAGCCAAAGCTGCGGCATGGGCAAAGCGATTACTGTTGCCGATGACAAAGGATTCGAAGGTATATTTGGGATTAAGTTGAGCAGAGATAATATCATCCTGTTGGGAAAACGGGTTGAGAGATCTCAGAGGACCATCATAGCCCACGATGAAGGAAAGGTGAAGATTGAGGCCGGTGATTTCCTTAATTACTTCTCTGATTAGCTGGGCGTAACGATTTTCCAGCCATTCCTTTACAACTATAGTCGGTACCCCAACAACGAGGGAGTGTCCAACCAGCTCAAGGGCTTCGGTTTCCTTAAGCCAGGCTTCAAAACTGGGGCGACTGACTTTTTGCTCTATGCGCACCAAGGCTCTCTCCCATATTTCTTTTACGTCTCTCATTAAAATCTACCTCCCAGGGATGCTCTAAACAAAAGTGTGGATAAAAAGAAGGGATGAGTTGCCCACAGCTAAGTTATCCACAGAATATATGTTTTGAGGAAAAAAAATAGCAAGGGCATGAGAAACAGCAGCGGGGCGGCACAACTTTATCCACAGACTTATCAACAGCCTGTTGGTAACCCTTCTAAAAAGATAGAAAAATCTCCATTTCCTTTTCAGTTTATCAAAATTATCCCCAGGCCGCAAGCGACAACTGCTAGATATCTCCATATCTTTACTTCAGCATGTTTTCCCTGTTTCGCTGTTTCGCTGTTTCCTTGACGTTAGCACCGTTATGGGTTATAATTTTCGCTAGTGCAAATAAGGGGGTGGATGTTTTGAAGAGGACCTACCAACCCAAAGTAAGAAAGCGGGCTAGACTTCACGGCTTCAGATCGCGTATGGCGTCCACAGCTGGGAGAAATATAGTTAAGCGCCGCCGCCGCAAAGGCAGAAAACAGCTGACTGCGTAAAGGGCCGCGATGTGGCCTTTTTATGCATATGCAAATGAATTATGCTTAACAAAGATAATCGTCTCTTAAAGGCGGCGGACTTTCAGGCAACCTATAAACAAGGCAGGTATGCTGTAGCGCGGCAGATGGTGCTATATTACCAGAATAATGCTCTGGATAAGGTGAGGGTTGGCTTTGTGGCCAGCAAAAAGGTAGGACCCAGCCATACCCGCAACCGTTGCAAGCGTCTGCTCAGGGAGGCCATGCGTCAACTGCTTCCCACTGTGCCTCCTGGGTATGATTTGATCTTAGTGGCCAGGCCACCCTTGGCAGCTCAGGGTTTCCAGGATGTTCTCAGGGAAATGGCCAAGCTTTTGCGTAAGGCCGAATTGACGGAGCTTGAAACACAGTGAAGGCAATTGCCATGGGATTAGTGCGCTGTTACAGGAAGTTTATCTCGCCCTTACTGGGTCCGTCCTGCCGCTTTAATCCCACATGTTCAGAATACGCCCTTCAGGCTCTGGAGAAATATGGGTTTATCAAGGGATCATATCTTGCCCTGCGTCGCGTTTTACGCTGCCACCCCTTTAGCCCAGGGGGATATGACCCATTAAAATAGGGGGAAGCCATAGGTGAATTTTTTAAGAGATATAATTGCCCAGGTGCTGATATTTTTCTATAACATAGCAGGTGATTATGGATTGGCAATAATCCTGCTCACTGTGGCGGTCAGATTGATTACCCTGCCATTATCCATGAAGCAATTAGCCTCCACCAGAGCCATGCAAAAAATCGCCCCAGAGCAAAAGAGGCTGCAGGAAAAGTATAAAGATGATAAGGAAAGGTTAAACAAAGAGATGATGGAACTGTACCGGGAGCATAAGATCAATCCCTTGGGTGGCTGTTTACCCGTGCTTATCCAGTTTCCCATCTTGATTGCAGTCTTCGGGGTGCTACGGGATCCGGAAATTATGTACAATGCTATCGAAGGTTTTAGCCCTTTATTTGCGGGGTTAATTGACCTAAATAAGTCTTTTAGGGAACTAGCCGGTCCCGACATTATCTCGTACATTGTCCCCGCTATTATCCCTCTGTTGGCTGGATTGACCACGTATATTCAGACCAAGCAGACAGCTGCGGGACAGCCCCAACAGAGCGGGGGAATGGGTACTATGACGATGCTGATGCCCCTCATGATCGTCTTTTTCAGCTATTCCATGCCCCAAGGCCTGCCATTATATTGGTTGGTGGGCAATATTTTCGCCATCGCTCAGCACTACTTACTGAGTCGGCCCAAACCGTCTACGGAAGGGGACTTATTATGAAAGAAGCTGTTGGCACTGGAAAGACCGTAGAAGAGGCTATTGCTTCAGCGTTGGCCGAGTTAAAGATTGAGCGCGAACAAGCAGATATTACTATTCAAGAACTACCCTCTAAGGGTTTGCTGGGCATCATCCCCGGCAAGAACGCCGTCGTTCATGTCCGCGAACAGTTTGACTCTGTCCTCTATATATCCGATTGGTTGGATGAGCTGCTCAGAAAGATGCAGGTCAATGCGAGAGCTAAAGTCGAATTAGGCGCCGACGGCATTGAGGCTCGCATCAGCGGTCATAATTTAGGCGCTCTTATCGGCCGCCGTGGCCAAACCTTGGACTCGCTTCAGTACTTAACTACCTTGGTGTTGAACAAGAAGACGGAAGATTATGTTCCTGTTTTAGTGGATATCGGTGACTACCGAAAAAAACGCCAACAATCCATTGAAAGGGCTGCCCTTTCTGGAGCTAGTAGGGTTTTGCAGACGGGGCGCAAGCATATCCTTGCCCCCATGACGCCGGCGGAGCGCCGCCTTGTGCACATGGTCCTGAGCGACAAAGATGTGGTCACTTACAGCATTGGCGAAGACCCCCGTCGAAAAGTTGTAATCGACATTAAGAAATGACTGACAACCGGCCGCTGGCCGGTTGTTGTTTTGCTTAAGTTTACTGTGTTAGTATACTTAAGACTAGGAGGGAGTATCTATGTATAATCAAGACACAATCGCCGCCATTGCTACTCCTCCAGGGACCGGCGGTGTGGGGATTATTCGCCTTAGTGGAGAATGCTCCCTGGCCCTGGCTAAGAATTTATTTCGGGCCCGGGGTAAGGTCCGGGACTTTAGGCCGGGGCAGATGTATTTTGGCGACTTTTTGGCAGTGGACTCCCGCCAGATTGATACCGGTTACTTTGTGTGGTTTAAAAAACCTCGTTCCTTCACCGGTGAAAATATCGTGGAGTTTCATTGCCATGGGGGCGTTATCCTCATGCAAAGCCTGCTGCGAGAACTATTTTCCCAAGGGATCCGGCCTGCGGAGCCAGGGGAATTTAGCAGGCGCGCCTTTCTCAATGGGAAGATCGATTTAGTTCAGGCAGAAGCTATTTCCGACCTAATATGCGCTCAGTCCTCTCGGGCAGCAGATATTGCCCGTTCCCATTATCGGGGCAGCCTTTCCGAGAGGATTGAGAAAGTACGCATGAAGCTAGCGGAAATAATAGCGTGGTTGGAGGCAGAAATAGATTACCCCGATACCGAAATCGACTTTTCTGGCCGGGATAACGCTGTCGCCACCCTTCGGGAACAGATTACTTTGGTGGGGCAATTGCAAAATACTTATGAAGAAGGCAGGATCTATCGAGAGGGAATAGTCACTGTTATTTTAGGCAAGCCCAATGTGGGAAAGTCTTCCTTGCTGAACAGTTTGGCTGGGGAGGAAAGGGCGATAGTATCCGACATTCCCGGCACCACCCGGGATGTGGTGGAGGTCCCCGTCAATATTCGGGGGATCCCTCTGCGCTTGGCAGATACTGCCGGGATTCGCCAAGCCTTGAGTAAGATAGAAAGGATTGGCGTCGACAAGGCCCGCAACTTGGCCGCCAAGGCTGACTTGGTTCTCTTGCTACTGGACAGTTCCAGGCCTCTGTCTGAAGAGGACTGGCAGCTCTTGGCTACAGTGGACAAGGGGAGAGCCATTGTCGTGCTGAATAAGGCCGACTTGCCCTCCGAAATTGGTACTGAGGAAATCAGCGCCCAGGGCTTTACCAGCATTAGGGTATCTGCCCTGGAGGAACAAGGACTGGAAGCATTAAAGGATCTAATTGAAGGGATGTTTGTCTCGGGGCAGTTTCAGCCCGACGCCACCCTCATTACCAATAACCGCCATTATCAGGCCCTGACTCTGGCAGAAGCTGTATTGACCAGGGTAGCTGAGGGCTGGGATCAGCTACCCATGGACTTGCTGGCCATGGATTTGCGGGAGAGCTGGCAAGTCCTGGGGGAAATAACCGGTACCGTCTGGCATGAGAACCTGCTAGACGATATATTCTCAAGTTTTTGCCTTGGAAAGTAGGTGGGTACAGTGGTAGAAACCTATGATGTCATTGTCATTGGCGCGGGACATGCGGGTTGTGAGGCTGCCTTGGCTTCGGCACGGATGGGGTGTAAGGTCTTGCTCTTGACCATGAACCCCGACGCTATAGCCCTGATGCCCTGCAATCCGGCCATCGGTGGCCCCGCCAAAGCTCATTTGGTTCGTGAGATCGATGCCCTGGGGGGGG
>DAIOXA010000010.1:14405-17407 GCA_036758185.1 Bacillota bacterium | reverse complement strand
ATAAGCAAGGAGAAAGCCTGCTCCCCGCATGCGCGGGGGTGATCCTTCGGGATGCAAATGGTAAGTGTAACATCATTGCTGCTCCCCGCACAGGCGGGGGTGATCCTATGTTTTCTATGTCTTTTGCCGCAATGCTAAACTGGTGTACGGTGTGCATGTAGAACGAGATACTGGCCTTATCCACCAGCTGGCGACCATGGAAAAAGAGCAGGAAGGTAACAGGAAGGGGCTTACCCAGTACCGCCTTGCAAAACTACCCATTTCAAGGACGACGAGGAAGGGGCCGGAAGTTATTTGAGGCTGGTGCAGGAAAATCTGCAGGGAACGGTTTGGCAGACAATTGTTGACGCAGCTTCGAATGACTACAGCCTTCTGGATGTTCACTGAAATGTAGATTGAAGAATAAAGGGTTTTATTGAAGAGAAGGGAAATAGATATAAATAGCACGCCGCTGAGCAGGGTGACTTGTTTATATAGGGGGGCATGCAATAATGATTGGCGCATTATCCGGAAAAATGCAAGGGAAAACCGTACTGCTGACCGGGGCGGGTGGTGGTATCGGCTATGAGGCCGCGCGGGCTTTTGCCGCCATGGGGGCGCGCATCATCATAGCGGAAATTCAGCAGGACAAAGGAAAGCAGGCGGAGATATACATTAACACGGCATTTCCTGACAACCCAGCGATTTTTTATGCACTTGATTTGGCCGATGAGGCCCAAATACATGCCATGGCAGACTGGGTTCTGAAAACATATGGGGTTCCAGATGTTGTTTTCAATAACGCCACTGTAACGAAAATGGGTGCAGTTGATCAAGTGGAAACCGTATTTTGGGATAATAGCTATGCTGTGAATCTAAGGGCCCCGCTGGTGCTCACTCAGCGCTTTCTTCCGCACATGAAGGAGCGATGGAGCGGTACTATTGTATTTGTTTCCTCCTCAGGTGCAGCACCCTATATGGGTGCATATGAGGTGTTCAAGACAGCGCAGGTTGAGCTGAGCAATACGCTTGCAATGGAACTGGAGGGTTCAGGCGTGTTTGTCTATACAATAAGCCCAGGACTGGTGAAAACTGAAACCGCCATGCGCGGCATCGAATTTGTAGCCACTAGTATGGGCATGACGACGGATGACTTCTATCAAATGAACAGTCAGCATATCCTTGACATCGAAAAGGCCGGATTAGGTTTTGCGCTGTCCGCAGCTTATCCTGAGCGATATCATGGACAGGAAATTGGGTGTATTCAGGTTCTGACAAATTTTGATGTGTTCTCCGATGAGCGGGAGGATCCCGTTCCTTCTGTGGAGATTTCCTGTGACGTACATAAGCAGCGGGAGGCTCAACTGACTTCAATTCAAGAAACATATGAGCAGCAGCGCGCAGGTTGGGGAAAAATGAATATCTTTGAGCGTCAGTGGGTGTTGCGCGATTTCAAAAAGACTATGGGTCTGTCCACCGAGCAGGCAAGCGATGTCCTTCGGCAGATCCGAAACAGGTTGGTGAGCGGACAGGGGTTACAGCCAAAGGATCGTGCATTCCTGGAGAAATTAAAGGGCTATTGGGAGCATCAGCTCCGATTACTGCATGGGTATGAAAAAGATAAGGTAAAACTGGAGGAGAACGCACAGATTATTAAGGGATGGATTAACGATATCCGTGATTTTCTGGCTGGCATATAAGGGCTTTGCCGGAAGAGAATAACTATATTTAGCTTTTCCCCTTGCATTATGCCGCCTGGGGAGCTATAGTATTGTGGTAAGTCTCAATTATTGACAGGAAGGAGGGTGTGCAATGATCCGTCGGCGTATGATTAACGCAGGTGCTGCTGTTGTTGGTGTGTACTTTTATAATCGGAACGGATATTGCACGGCCTTTTTTGCATAGCTTTTTGTATGCTTAAGACCATGGACTCTGTTCCATGGTCTTTTTGTCTTTAATGAGCTTGAGATTTGTGAGGTGAACATAATGGGAAAAAACTTACCCCTATCTAAGCAGCAAATAATTAAGGGGATGCTCAAAGGGCACAGATGGGGCTTAGTCCTCAGTGCGCTGTTCTTGAGTATTGGCATTGCCGCTTCCTATGCCGGACCCATGGTTATTGGTTTTACTGTGGACTATGTAATTGTAATCGGCAGTGTCGAGAGTCCGCTGCCCGCTTGGGTGATGGAATGGATTGAGGGACTAGGCGGCCGGGACTTCCTGCGCAGCAATCTTTACCTATGCGCCGTGGCCATAGTGGTCTTTACTTCGATAACGGGGTTGGGGGCCTTCCTGCGCCGCTACTTAATAACCATATCTACTGAAGGCATGGTTAAGAAGTTGCGGGACGACTTATATTGGCAGCTACAGAACGTGCCCTACGACTATTACAAGCACGTCTCCACCGGGGACTTGGTTCAGCGCTGCACCTCCGATGTCGATACCATTCGCCGCTTTATATCGCTGCAGCTCTTGGAGGTTATGCGGGCTCTGGTGATGGCTGTCATGGCGGGTTGGGTGCTGTTCTCCTTGGATGTAAGCCTGGCGGCTATCTCCCTCAGCATAATGCCTCTACTGGCCATTTCATCTTTTGTGTACTTTAAAAAGGTGCGCAAGTACTACACCGATACCGATGAGGCCGAGGGCGTGATGAGTGCAGCTATTCAGGAAAACCTGACGGGAGTGCGGGTGGTGCGGGCCTTTGGCAAGCAGCAGGCCGAGGTAGAGAGTTTTACTGCCCGCAACAAGGACCATCGAGATAAGATGTATAAGCTCCTTAAGTTGAACAGTTATTTCTGGGGTGTGTCCGATGCCTTTGCTTTTTTGCAGATCGGCCTATCCCTAGTGGTGGGGGTGTACTTTGCCGTCACCCGAGATATTACCTTGGGCACGCTGTGGGTATTTTTCAGCTATACGCGGATGCTGGTTTGGCCCTTGCGCAATATAGGACGAGTGCTGGCCGATATGGGTAAGGCTTCAGTGGCCTTGGATAGGATTACCGAGATCTTTAACCACCCTCTGGA
>DAIOXA010000010.1:0-14395 GCA_036758185.1 Bacillota bacterium | reverse complement strand
CATAACCAAAACAGACATTCCTAAACTCAATATTCCCCCGGGTCTGGCTTTGGCGCCGGAAATCCGGGGGAATATTGAGTTTAGGAATGTCTGTTTTGGTTATGACGAATATGATGATGTCCTAAAGGATATTTCCTTTAGCGTAAAGCCGGGTCAGACGGTGGCTATCCTGGGTTCTACCGGTAGTGGCAAGACCAGCTTGGTCCAGTTGCTCCAGAGGTTATACCCCGCTACGGCGGGGGAGATCATCATTGACGGGGTCAATATCAATGACATTTCCCGGGGGCACTTGCGCAGGAATATCGGGATCGTCCTCCAGGAACCCTTTCTCTACTCCCGAACCATCGGGGAGAATATTCGCATCGCCTGTCCCCATTCAGCGGAGGAAGAGGTGCATAACTATGCCCGGGTGGCGGCCATCCACGATGTAATCCAGGGCTTTGAAAAGGGTTATGAGACCATGGTCGGCGAGCGGGGCGTCACCCTTTCCGGTGGCCAGAGGCAGCGGGTTGCCATTGCCCGTATGTTGATGCAACGGGCGCCCATCCTGATCTTTGACGACTCCCTGAGTGCCGTGGATACCGAAACCGATGCGGCCATCCGTGCGGCCTTGCGGGTCCGCAGGGAAAATACGGCAACCTTTATCATATCCCATCGCATCGTCACGCTGTGCGAGGCAGATAATATCCTGGTGCTGGAGCAGGGTAGACTAGTGCAGCAGGGTACCCACCAGCAACTTCTGGAGCAGGACGGACTCTATCGGCGCATAGCAGAAATACAGAATATGTTGGAAGACGAGCTTAAGCAAGAAGGGAGTGCGGGATAATGTCCTTACATGAACAGGATTTTGCCCAGCACAGCAAAAAGATAAACCTAAATATATGGAAGCGGCTGGTGGCCTATGCCCTCAACCATAAGCGGGCGCTCTACACCGTCCTCATTATCAACACATTAGTGGCGGCAGGCTCTATTCTTTTCCCGCTATTGAACAAGTATGCCATCGACAATTTTGTCGAGAAAAACACCACTGAGGGACTTATTCTTTTCAGCATTATCTATGTTTTGCTAGTGCTGTTGCAGGCCTGGGGGGTATCCGTCTTTGTCCGTTGTTGCGGAAAACTGGAGTCCCATATTGCCTATGATATTCGCCAACAGGCCTTTAGGAAGCTACAGGAATTGTCCTTCTCCTTCTTTGATAAGACCGCCGTGGGCTACCTCATGGCCAGGATGGTCAGCGATATCGGCCGACTCAGCGACATGATTGCCTGGACTCTGGTGGACCTTTCCTGGGTGTTCTTCTATATCATTGGCGTAATTATTGCCATGTTGGCTTTGAACTATAAGCTTGCCCTGCTGGTGCTGGTTGTGGCGCCACCCTTGGTGGTCGTATCTTTCTTCTTTCAGCGTCTCATTCTCAAGCACCAGCGGGAGGTGCGCAAGGTCAACTCCCGCATCACAGGCGCCTTTAACGAAGGAATCATGGGGGCCATGACCAGCAAGACCCTGGTGCGGGAACGGGCCAACGCAGATGAGTTTCAGTCCCTTACGGGAGAGATGCGCCATGTTTCCCTCAGGGCCACTAAGTACAGCGCCATCTTCATACCAATGGTCATGTTGCTGGGATCGGTGGGCACAGCCCTGGCAGTGTCCCAGGGAGGCCAGCTTGTAATGGTCATGGGTCTTTCCTTTGGTACCTTTGCCGCCTATATCACTTATACCATGAACCTCTTTGATCCCATTCAGCAGCTGGCGGGTTCCCTGGCAGAAATGCAGATTGCCCAAGCCAGTGCTGAGCGGGTGATGGGCCTCTTGGATACCCCCTGTGACATCGTAGATGATGACTCTGTACTGGAGAAATATGGCGATGTCTTTCACCCCCGTCGCGAGAACTGGGAGGATATCCGGGGAGATATCGAGTTTGACAATGTCTCCTTTTCCTATAAAGACGGAGAAAAGGTGCTGGAGGACTTTAATCTCTCAGTCAAGGCTGGGGAGACCATTGCCCTGGTGGGGGAAACGGGCTCTGGCAAGAGCACCATCGTCAACTTGGTCTGCCGCTTTTATGAGCCAACCCAGGGCCGTGTCCTGGTTGACGGAAGGGACTATCGGGAGCGGAGCCAACTGTGGCTCCAGGACCGGTTGGGCTATGTCCTCCAGGCACCTCACCTGTTTTCAGGAACCATTCGGGATAATATTCGCTATGGCCGCAGGAACGCCACCGGCCAAGAGGTGAGACAGGCGGCAAGGATGGTCAGCGCCGAGGACTTCATCCTCAAGTTGGATAGGGGATACGATACCGAAGTGGGAGAGGGGGGCGCTCGCCTTTCCACCGGGGAAAAGCAGTTGATATCCTTTGCCCGAGTAGTATTGGCTGATCCCAGGATCTTTGTCCTGGATGAGGCCACCAGCTCCATCGATACCGAGACGGAACAGCTGATCCAAAGGGCCATCACTGAGGTCCTCAAAGGCCGCACTAGCTTTATCGTGGCCCACAGGTTGTCTACCATCCGTAACGCCCATAGGATCCTGGTAATTAGCCGTGGTAAAATTGTGGAAATGGGTAACCATGGAGAGCTGATTCGGCGGAAGAGGCATTATTACAATCTATATACCACTCAGTTTAAGGAAGAGGCCTCGGATAAGATTTTAGGGTAAATAAGGAAATGTTATCACCCCATCCGTATCTTGGGACAATATGGAGTAGATAATTCCATATTTCGAGGGTGATTCCATTTAACATTAGGCAGACTTTCATTTACATGTTCTCAGCGGTGGGTGATGAAAATATGTGCAGAAACCTGACATCAGTTGACGATTTTTGCACGTTCGCGATAATATTATTTTATAGGCGTTTGAACACATCACTGCTTGGGATGCCTTTTTCCTTACGTCCATTGGAATTAGCCAGGATTGTTGTAATACGGACTTCTTTCAGGAAAGATGAAATTGAGGACTGAATAATCTTTTCATCAAGCAGATTATTTGGTAACATGGTAGTGTAAGAACACCCTTTCGCTGGTTATTGGGGTTTGACCACTTCCATTTTACCAGCAATGGGTGTTTTTGTACACCTTTGGAGTCAATAAAGTCAGGGGTTTACAGGTGTTTTACACCTGCGAAACTTGAGTTAGATTTAATTATTACAGATTACAAGTTTGACCTAGAACCTACAAATAGTGCATCTGAAGAGGATTCGAATATTGAAGTTGTATAAAGCGGGTAGCAGGAACTGCGTTGTCATGTAGAGGCAGCTCTCAAGGAGGAAGATTGAAGTAGAATTAGATATGAGTTTAAACACAAAACCTAACTAAATTGTACAAGGAGGTTTTACACTTGCGTAGTAAAATACCCGTCATTGGCATTTCTATGGGAGACCCAGCTGGAATTGGTCCTGAAATTATAGTTAAAGCCCTAGCGGAAAAAGAGCTCCACAGTTCGGCCAGAATTGTAGTAATAGGGGATAAGGACACCCTCGTCCAGGCTAAGGAGATATGTCAAACAGAAATAAAAATTAACCCAATCTCCAAGGTTATGGAAGGGGATTATCACCCTGGAGTGATAAACCTGATAAATTTAGATAATGTTGATGTTGACCAGTTGGAACTCGGACGCGTTCAACCCATGGCTGGCCGCGCAGCTTTTGCATATATAAGAAAGGCTGTATTCTTAGCCTTGGCCGGGGAAATTCATGCATTAGTTACTGGGCCAATAAATAAAGCTGCATTAAAGGTGGGTGGAATAGATTTTATTGGTCATACTGAGATGCTAGCTGAGTTGACAGGAACAAATGATCCTCTGACAATGTTTGAGGTGAACGCATTGCGCGTTTTTTTCCTTTCTCGTCACGCTTCACTGCGGAATGCATGTGAAATGATTACAGTGGGTAGAGTGTTAGATTACATTATTCGATCTAATTCTGCATTGGAAAGACTAGGGTTTCAAAAAGCTAAGATTGCTGTTGCCGGTCTCAACCCTCACAGTGGTGAAGGCGGTCTTTTTGGGAATGAAGAGTTACAAGAGATAATACCTGCTATTGAGCAGGCCCGCCAAAAAGGGGTTGATGTCGTAGGACCGGTTCCTGCAGATGCTGTTTTCCATTTTGGTTTAAAAGGCAAGTATGATGCCGTGCTTTCTCTTTACCATGACCAAGGTCATATAGCTACTAAAATGGTCGATTTTGAGCGGACTATATCCCTGACCAATAACTTGCCTTTTTTGCGAACATCCGTTGACCACGGCACAGCTTTTGATATCGCGGGAACAGGTAAAGCTAGCCCAATAAGTATGATTGAAGCAATAAAGGTAGCGTGTAAATATACCCCTAATTTCCTGAAGTAAATTATCTTTTAACTGCTAGAGGCAAGCGAAAATAGTTTGTTCATCACGTCCGAACGTGCGGGTTATAAGTCCTGGAGTAATGCCATTAAGAGATCAAAACTGCTACGTGCGAAGGGGCGAAAGGTATTACTATGCCGGCAAAGAAACAGGAGGCAAAAATATGACTGAATTACTGCGCGAAGTTCCCGAAAAAATCGGTATGTCCAGCAAAGTGCTGCTGGAACTATATGAAGAGCTGGAACGAAATTACCTGCCGATTCACAGCTTGGTAATTATGCGCCACGGAAAAATTGCTACCAGTGGCTATTGGTACCCCTATACCAAAGACATGAACCATATCATTTATTCCACCAGTAAAAGCATTACAGCCCTAGCGGTGGGACTTTGCATTGAAGAAGGCCGATTTAAACTTGAAGACCGAATTATGAATTTCTTCCCCGATCTTATCGTGGGGCCAGTTCAGGAATATGCCAGGATGCGAACTATCCGGCATTTACTCACCATGACTGATGGCCAACTGGGGAATCCCAACAACTCCATCGACCGCACCTATTGCGACTGGTTGAAGTCTTATCTTAACTCGTCTCCCCGGGTAAAACCAGGGACACTGTACGGATACAGCAACGCCGCCACCATCGCCCTGTCCGCCATTATCCAACGAGTCACAGGCATGACAATGATGGAATACCTCCAGCCCCGGCTGTTCGATCCCCTGGGCATCTACGATATTTATTGTGAACAGCATATGGGCATTGACGCCGCCAGTAGGGGCATCCATTGCAAAACGGAGGACCTGGCCAAAATAGGACAGTTGATGATGCAAAAAGGCAAGTGGGAATGCAAGCAAATTATTCCCACGCACTGGGTGAAAGAAGCCACAAGGAAACAAGTAGAGGTCACCAACTTTTCTATCACAACAGACGGCAACCCAGGGTACGGTTACCAGTGGTGGCAGTACCGGGACGGCGCCATTGGCACCAAAGGCAATGGGGGTAACAACGTCATCTACAATCCCAAGTACGACCTTGTCTGGGCGTATACCGCCAACCTGGAGGACAACGCCGGCACCGACCCAGAGCTTACCCATGTCCTTTGGCCATATATTTACCGAAGCATGGCTGAGGCGGGGGAAACTGAGGACCATGAAGTGTATACTGCCTTGTGGGAGAAGGAACGCCAGCTGGAGTTTGCCGTGCCCAAAGGCTTGGACACTCGAAGCTCCCAGGAGGAGTACTTCAGTGGCAAAAAGTACATTGTCGGAGCCAATGACGCGCAGATTAACGACTTTGTCATCACCAAAACTCTCAAAGGGCTGGAATTTGTACTTAGCATGTACGAAGATCGGGTTCCATGGAAATTTGATGCAGGTTTTAATCAGTACATTCCTCAGCACATCAATGTAACCGATGATGACGGCTGGGCACAATACATTTGGCGCAACGAACATCTCATGGAATGTATAATCTTGCTCAAGGAAAAACTGGGTTCCTATCGGTTTGTGTTCTATTGCGACTACAACGAAATGAGCTTAGATTTCTTCTCCATAGGGTGGCGGGACTTTAATCGCCTAACTGCCCAGGGCATGGCTTTTTATCGTGGATAAACACTTTACTACAGCATGGCAAGCTTTGGCTGAATTACCGCCGCCACTACTGGTTTTTCAGCGGCAAAATAATGAGGGTTAGCATGATTTCTGAGCTTTATGCATAATGGCTTAACCTATATACCTAACCACGGAGTTGGTTACTACCTTATGGATAAATTCCCTACCGCCGTACTTTTTCCTTGCCGGAGATAAGGGCGGTTTTTCTTGCCCCACGTACTGTAGCGATTGTTGGTAGGATTACCCCTCCACATTAATGAAGAGGAACCTTACCCCGGGACAAGCTGGCAGCTTTCTGTAACAGGGAAGCAATTGCCCATACGATGTATGGAGATATCAATGAGATTTCCCCTCATCCTCTTTGACAGGCAGGGAAACTGCCAGGGAGAATAGAAATTAGTAATAGAATGAGGGAGGGGAAAATATGAACCACGAAGATTTAGATTTAGAAAAACTAAGCCTTCTCGCCGAGGTGGCGAGTATGTACTACGAGCAGAACCTGACCCAATCTGAGATCGCTGAACGGATATATTCCTCCAGATCAAAGGTTTCCAGGCTGTTGACCCGGGCCAGGGATAGGGGAGTCGTGGAGGTCAAGATTCACTACCCCGGTGAGCGGGTGTATGAAATTGAAAGCCAGATTAAACGCATTTTTGGAATCGAAGAAGTCCAGGTTCTTTACAGCTGCGGGCGCAGATATTCAGAGATTTTGCGGGCGCTGGGAATCCTTGCTGCAAACTACTTGGACGGAGTTGTAAAGGATAATATGACCTTGGGGGTAACCTGGGGACGCACTCTATACCATATTGCGGAAGCTCTGGTTCCCAAGCAGCGGAAAAACCTCTTGGTCACGCAGATTTTTGGCGCAGCGGGAACCGAGAGCCCAGTTATTGATACGGTAGATTTGGTCAGAAAAATTGCTTCAGCTTATAACGGCAGGTACAGGGATATCCACTCGCCTCTCTATGTTTTTAACGATGTGGTCCGGGAATCTCTGCTTATAGATCCCTATATTTCCGAAACCTTGGACCTGGCCCGGGGGGCAAATTTAATTTTGACCGGAATCGGTTCACTGCACCCTGATGTCTCCAGTTCTTTGGTCACTAGGCACTTAAATTCAAATGCAATTGAGGATCTCCGAAAGAGCGGTGCCGTGGGTCACCTCTGCGCATGTTTTTATAATGAAAACGGCGAAATCATGGATATCAACCTGAATAAGACCATAATTGGGATAAGCATTGCAGAAATGTGCCAGGCTGGAAAGGTCGTTGCTGTTGCCGGGGGAGAGACAAAGGCCAGGGCAATTTTGGGCTGCCTGCGTAAAAAGTATGTCAATGTCCTGATTACTGATGACACCGCGGCCCGTAGGGTTATAGAATTAGAAAATAGAGGCGGGGTGGAATGATTTTTTTTACCCTAGAAGCGCACATTTGTGCATAATAACGTACTTTAGTTGAAGGCAATGCACATATGTGGTATTCTCAGTCTAGAATACTATCACAGGGGAGGCGAATGACTTTGAAAATTGTAAGAACCGTACTAGGCGACATTGATCCCAAGGGCTTGGGCGTAACCGATTGCCACGAACACTTGGTTCGTTCTGGCGGCGAAGAGGTAAGGATAGACAAGGATTTTCTGCTGGATTCAGTGGAGAAGTCCATTGAAGAGGTCACCCGCTTTTTGGAGGCCGGGGGCAAGACCATTGTCACCATGGATCCTATTGGGTGCGGTAGAAACGTTCCCAAGATGATGAAGATTGCGGAGCACTTTGAGGGCCGCGCTCATATCCTCATGACTACCGGATTCCACAAGGGCGAGTTTTATGATAACAGGATGTCTTGGCTGATGACCTGTGACATTGAAAAAGTTGCCGAAATGCTCAGCAAGGAGGTAACGGAAGGACTGGATATTCACAGCTATAATGGTCCAATCGTCGAACGTTGCTCAGCCAAAGCAGGGACTGTTAAAGTCGGAACAAGCTACAGCGTTATCAGTCCTTTCGAACAGCGCGCTATTCAGGCTGCTGCCCTTACTCATTTGGCAACCGGTGTTCCGATTATCACTCATACTCAGCTGGGTACTATGGCACTAGAAACTATAGCTGAATTCAAAAAGCATGGGATTGATGCGGAGAAACTAATCATTAGTCATGTCCAGAAGAATCCCGATCACCTGTATCACGAAAAAGTATGGGCCGCCGGTTCGACCATTTGCTATGACGGTCCAGACCGGGTCAAGTACTATACTGATGAAACCATTGCCAAACTAATAGCAGGAGGCGTTGCTAAGGGATATCAAAAGCAAATCATTCTTTCAATGGATGCAGGTAGAGCTAGTTACCAAACTGCCCATGCCAAAGGTGCTGCTAATGGTATTGATTACATGTTGACCCGTTTTGTCCCCATACTAAAAGAAGTTGGTATATCCGATTCTGCCCTTGAAGATATATTGATTCATAACCCCGCCAGGGTTTTATCTTTCATACCTAAGTAGTCTGCAGAACTATTACACTGAAAGGAGGTGCCAAATGAAGAAAAAGTCGTTCTATAAAGTACTGTGTATCTGTGGGCATGGGCTTGGCAGCAGCATGATGTTGGGTATGACAGTGGAATCAGTACTAGCAGATCTGGGCGTGGGGTCAAACGTTGAAACCACATGCGTTGCTGAGGCCAGTGGGTACCTAGCAGGTGTAGACCTTGTAATAATCAGCCCTGAACTGAGGAAAATTGTAGACATACCGGATTCCATTGTAACTATTGAAGTCATAAACTTTCTGGACAAAAACGAGGTTAGCTCAAAGCTAATCAGCCACTTCGGTACTGTCTGACCTTTTTACGTGTTTCCAAATCCGTTTCTCCAAACCGGATACTTTTGCTTAAGTTGTTATGTTAGGTTGCAGGCTAGCATCTGAAAGCTATTAGCATCAGCATAACCGCCGTTGCGTCATGCAAAATTGTTAATATATTGGGTTACAAGTAAAAAGGGGGGTGAATTAACTGCTATATACATGGCGAAGGGAGTGGTGCCTCTAATAGCTCACAATGAACCGCAAATACTGCTAGCGAACATTGAAAATGGCTTTTCTAAGACCAATTAGAAAAACGTAAGGGGGTAAACCTTTTGGACATTATTTTCAAAGCAGTTACGGTATTTGTTGACCAGTTTTTAACAAAGCCAGAGGTTCTTTTGGCGTTAGTGGTTATGTTGGGTTACTTGCTGCTGAAACGTCCGGCAGATCGGGTTATTAGTGGTACCATAAAAACCGCTGTTGGTATCATGATTCTTAACGCAGGTGCTGGTTTGTTGGTCCAAAATTTTCAACCAGTGACTATCATTCTTAAAGAATCGCTGGGTCTTGAGGGCTATATTCTTGATCCCTATGCAGGTATGCCCGCTGCCATGAATGCACTTGGCGGTTTCTTGGGGAATGTGGGCTACACTCTGCTAATTGGTTTTGCAATCAACCTATTGCTGGTTCGTTTCACTAAATTTAAGGCGATATACCTGACAGGTCATGTAATGTACATCTCATCTGTAGTTATGACTTGGATGGTTCTTCACTTGCTGGGTTTGAATTCTGTTGCCACAGTAATTATTTCCGGAGTATTATTAGGGCTATACTGGACCATATTTTCTCACCTACTAATAAGACCCACAGCCGCAATTACTACTGGTAATCTTGATGCAAAAGCTGAAGACGCCACTTTTACCCTAGGCCATGTGCAAATGTTGGCGGATCTATTGGCTTTTAAATTTGGTAAAAAGGTTGGCAAACCGGAGAACAATGTGGAGAAACTTAATCTTCCAAGTTGGCTCAACATGTTCCAAGACAATGTTGTTGCTGTATCAGTTATTATGACCATTTTTACCTCAGTTTTTCTTCTGATTGCCGGAGTTGATGCTATTAAGGTTCAAGCAGGTGATGTACATTGGGTCCTTTATCTCATCCAATTGGGTTTGAGTTTTGCAGTGGCTATTACAATTATTTTGACCGGTGTAAGAATGTTTATGGCAGAACTTGTTCCAGCCTTTAAAGGTATTTCTGAAAAAATACTTCCTGGTGCTATACCAGCGATAGATTGCCCCGCAGTGTTTCCTTACGCTCCAAAAGCTGTTCTATTAGGGTTTGTGTTTACAGTATTGGGTCAAATTTTGGGTATGGCGATACTTGGTTTTGCAGGTGCCGGTCTGTTAATAATACCCGGTTTTGTACCGCTCTTTTTCGATGGTGGCCCAGTCGGAGTCTATGCTAACGCTTCCGGTGGTTGGAAAGCCATCATGGTGTTTTGCACCCTGTTGGGTGTACTGCATATAGTGGGTGCAGCGCTAGTTATCCCCATTAGTGGTTTAGCGGGGGGCTGGATCGGTGACTGGGACTGGGGGACGCTTTTCGCACCAGTTTTCTATTTAATGAAGATAATTGGTAATTTGATAGGGTAAGGTTTTCCCAAGGGGGCTAGCTATTAGTATGGGCAAGCCCCCTTTCTATCAACATCTTACAATTAACCGATTTTGCATAGGAGGAACAAAAGAGTGGGAACAAAAAAAATAAAAGTTAAGTTTACACAGCAGCAAATGAAATTACTTGATAAACTAAAAGAAGAAGGCAAATTCGGGAAAACTTATGAGGAGATTATCCGCAATATCTTCAGGGAATACATTGAACAAACTTTTGGGGTAGGGGGATTATAGTGCTAAAATACGGCAGCCTTAGGGAAGATATATTGCTACAACCCGGGTCTGGCAAAGCCTTACCAGTCTACTACGGTGAGGTTTATAGGATAGTGGTGGAAGATGAGCCACAGTGTGTTGACTGTTTATGTTACAACCTTCACGACTACAGAGAACGCATGTCTATAAACCTTATGAGGAGACAGGGATTTCATCTTGGAAAGGGCGATTATGTTCTCAGTGCCTCACCACGCAATAACCTGATGATGCAAATACTGGATAAACAAGATACGAACTATGTAAATGTCATCCTTCATCGTTGTAGCGCGGCGTCTATTGAAGCAGCTTGGGGTATAGAGGATAATATAAATTGTCAAGATATGCTTGCCGAGGCGATAAGGGAGTATGGATTAACGCCAGATGATACACATGGGACGCTATGCCCGTGGACACCCACAGGCTGGACTGACATGGGGAAAACTTACCATCGAAGAAATAACGGCGCCAAAGGGGATTATTTTGACTTACTGGCGTTGATGGATGTACTGTTTGTCAGTTGCGTATGTGGTAGTAACGACTTGACGCCGTTCGGGGGTTATTTTCAAAGGCCAATGCGATTGCAGATTTTTGAGCCTTCGGAAGAAACCAAAGCCATAGCTGACAAAATTCACAGCAGATTTCCCCCGCTTATAAATCAAAGAACACCTGAGGACGGCCAAGGTGGAGACCACGAACTTAAGAAAATACTGGATTACATCCCTCAGTTTAAAAACTATCCGCTTTTATTCCAGACCTTAGAAATTGAATTCACAGAAATGGATTATGAGCAAATGAATAAAATGGTTGAATCCGGAATGCGGGAAAATCATGAAGATGCGGTGCGAACGGCTGTTATAGAATGGTTTCGTAAAAACCGAAGGAAATACCACCCACTTTGTAGGGGCAATTAGTATATGTCAAGTTTTTTGTTCCGACTACTAGGTTTCGCCAGGTAATGGCTTGGCAACCCAGGGAATTGTGGGAGCCGATATTGCATCATTCCTGGTTTTGGCCCGTTGTTCTTTGATGCGGCCCCGTTAGAGTCTTTGCCAGCCTCTTGGGGATAGTTCATGTCATCGGGGCTTCCCTGGTCATTCCCATCACCAATCTGGTAGGCGGCTGGCTGGGTAACTTCGACTGGGAGCACAATCTGGTGAGTAGTCTTCTACATCATGCACCTCATCGTCAAGGTATTTGGTTTTGGTAAGAAACGGATGCCCCGGCCTGGGGCAATCCGTTTCTTATACTAGATTAACTGTTTATAATAAAGGTATTATGGAAGAATCTGAAGGATGAGTATCTGTAAAAAAAGGTTACTCTGTTGCTGTAAAATAACAGCCTGTTCGGAAAGTACTTCAATGCTGAACAATGATTTCCGGCTTGTAGTATGCGTGAGGACATTAAGGTATTGTTTGACTTTGGTTTTTCCGATAAGTTAATTCAGAACGCAGAGGCTTGGGGATTGACCTGCGTACGTCGGACTATGTGGTCCTCTCCCACTGCCACCGGGATCATGCCGGTGGCGTAAAGTACTTGATAAAGTATTATAATGACATGGCCATGGCCAGAAAATAATGCTCTTCACCTACGAAGATATTTTCTTATAGCGCTATTAATTTACCCGTAATGGCCTGGCGGGCTTGGATCAGTCGAGAAATCATGGAACAGTATTTTGATGTCCAGGTTACTCCGGAACCCCTATGGCTGACCAAAAATCTATGCTAAATGGGGATTACCCCCCTGAGCAATGATTTTGAACATAAGGTCCCCCAGATTCCCAAAATTGGTGGGTGGCCAATGGGTGGATGAGGATACTCAGTTTGCTTACAGGCAAAGAATGGTGAAGAGGTCAGCGTAGTTGTGGCCTGTGCCCATTACGGGATTTGCAATATCATGGAGTATGCCAAGAAGCTCACTGGGGCCAGCAAAATTCACACTTACCTGGGCGGATCGCATCTGCGCATCGATGAAGTTTCCCAGTCTCAAGTGGACAAGACTTGTGAGTATGTCAGGACTCAAAAAATCAAGGACTTCTATATTTGCCATGATACCGACCTTCTGCAAGCAGGCGCTCTGGAATGCAACGCCCAGCAAAGAAGCAGGGGTGGGCTTGTGGTAGAATGTGACTAGCATCCCTAGCTTCCCCGGGTCTTTTTCCCTGACTTGCATTTACCCGTTCGTTTACCGTAAAATCTAGATGCAGGTCTGGGAAGGGATTGATTGAGAATGACCAATGATATGGTGTTCAGGATTGCATGGATGTATTATCAGGAGGGTAAAACCCAGCAGGTTATTGCCCGACAGTTGGGCATTAGCAGGTTTAAGGTTATGGAATACCTGGCCCGGGCCAAGGCCGAGGGGATTGTGCAAGTGACCCTCAATGGGTCGCCATTTAACTGCCTCAGCCTGGAGCAAGAATTGAAGGAAAGACTGGGCATGGAAGATGCCGTGGTAATTCCGACTCCCGCTGAGAAACAAGCTCTAAAACCCATGTTGGGACAGGCTTGCGCCCAACATCTCAGCCAGCTACTGGAACCAGGCATGTTATTAGGTACGGCATGGGGGACTACTGTCTATGAGGTTGGAGAACATATTCAGGCACAGCCAGACAAGAAAATTTCAGTTATTACCTTGCTAGGCGGCCTGACTTACAACGAACTGAGCGTAATCCTCAACCCCTTTGATGTTGCCATCAAGATTGCCGACAAATTGGGGGGATATTGCCACTTTATTCTGGCGCCGGCCATTGTCGATTCTTTTGCTATCAGGAGAACTCTGCTCACGGATAAGAGGATTATTCACAGCTTGGAAATGGCGGCCTCAGTGGACATTGCCCTAGTTGGTCTGGGGGCTACCAGTGGGGACGCAGCCATGCTTAAAATGGGATTTGTGAAGCAAGAGACCCTTGATGATTTGAAGGCCAAGGGCGCCGTGGGAGATATTCTCGGTCGTTACTTTGACAGCCAGGGAAAACAGGTGTCCAGCAATCTGGATGAAAGAGTAATAGGATTGAGCTTAGAGCAGCTTAGCAGGGTTAATAAAGTGGTGGCAGTTGCTGGGGGAGAGGAAAAGGTTCTGCCAATTATTGGCGCCCTGAAAGGCAGGTATATCAATGGTTTGGTAACGGATGAGGAAACTGCCCAGGCTGTGCTGGAAAAACTATAATATTGACATCCCTAAGGGATGTTTTTTTAGTTTTAAGCAGGAATTCTAAAGGTGAGTACCGAATAACTAATTAACAAATGTTAAACTCAATAAACATTTGTTGAAGGAGGATCTACTATGATCATTTCGCTCGAGGAGAAGAAGAAGTATTATTATCAAATGCTTTTAATCCGGCGCTTTGAAGAAACCGTGGGCAGAATGTATGAGCTCAACAAGCTGGCCGGATCCTGCCACCTGTACATCGGGCAGGAGGCAGTTGCCGTGGGGGCAATTAATTGCCTCAGAAGCGATGATTATATTCTTAGCAATCATCGCGGTCACGGGCACTTTATTGTCAAGGGCGCGGAGTTAAAGTTGATGATGGCGGAACTCTTCGGCAAGGCCACTGGCTATTGCAAGGGCAAAGGCGGTTCAATGCACATCGCGGATATTAATTTGGGCAATCTTGGGGCCAATGGTATTGTGGGCGGTGGCCTTACACTAGCAGCCGGAGCGGGTTTGGGCATTATTCAGAAGGGCGCCGACCAGGTTGTGCAATGTTTCTTCGGGGACGGCGCCATAAACCAGGGCGGTTTTCAT
>DAIOXA010000009.1:0-18483 GCA_036758185.1 Bacillota bacterium | reverse complement strand
GGTGTCAATACTTATGGGATAAGTGACCTTGACCTGGTCCAAGAGGGCAAAGTTCCCGCCTACATCGCCCCTGGACCCTATGTCTTCAGGTTCACTGTAGATGATTTCCCGTAGGCTCCGGAGATGCCGGGGTCCCGGGGCGGCAACGATGAGCCTGCCAGCCTCTTTGAGAACCCGGGCGAACTCCCCCTCGTCCCGGGGAGCAAAGATACAGAGGAGCAAATCGATGCTGTCATCCTGGATGGGCAAGTGGTAGGTACTGGCCACGGCAAAGCGGATGGCCTTATCTCGCCCAGCGGCGTATTGAACCGCCCGTTTGGCCACATCCACCCCGTAGACCTCCGCTTCTCTTCCCTCTGCCGTCAATGCCTGGAGCAACCTGGAGGTATAATAGCCTTCGCCGCAGCCAGCATCCAGTAAAGTTATGGGCCTGTCCACCGGCAGGGCGCTTAACACGATAGCGTTGAGCTGGTCGGAAAACTCCCGGTAATAACCTTTGTTAAGGAACTGCTGGCGGCTGCGGAGCATCTCTATGGTATCTCCGGGGTTGCCCCGGCCGGTGTGCTGGGGGAGGAGGAGGTTGACATAGCCCTGGCGGGCTATGTCATAGGTATGGCCCTGGGCACAGCGGCAGACTTTATCTGCCTTGGTTAAGGATTGGTTGCAGACGGGACACTGGAACAATGTAGGCTGGTTCACACCGGTACACCTGCCTCTTCCTCAACTTCCCCGGTTACAGCATGCGCTCTTTTTTCCTGGGGAGAAATCGTCTTGATTCTAAAGATAAAGTAGTAGTACTTGCCGAGGAGGACCGAGATTATCAGAATCCTAACCAGCAGGTTATCAGTCAAGATAAAGGGAATGGCCAACATAGTGTCGGCGAAGAGTAGGAGGGCAATCTTTTCGGCAAGGGTCATGGACCTGGTGCGAACAAAGCTGTCCAGGTGATTCTTATAGAGCTTTGTCGACCGGAACCAATTGTCCCAGCGCACAGACCCCTGGGAAAGGCAGAAGAGGGCCAAGAGCAAAAAGGGCGTGGTAGGCAGTATCGGCAAGGCAACGCCTACAGCGCCAAGGACCAATGCCATGAAGCCAAAGACTATGTAAAATTGTTTCTTAACTCTGCCCAAATTCTTCCACCATGCCTTACACAGAACTCGAAAAAATAATCCATAGCATAAGGAGAGGCGACGCCTCTCATTTTAGGTTCTAACTATCTGCAGCCTCCTCTAGCTCAGCTGTGCAGTTGGGACATTTTACCGCCTTAATATTAATTGTGCTCTGACAGAAGGGGCAATCTTTGGTGGTAACTGGCGCCGGATCGGGTTTCTTCTTCAATCGGTTAATTTGCTTGATAACAATAAATATGGCAAAGGCGATGATGAGAAAATCCAGGATGTTGGTGAGAAAAACTCCGTAATTGAGAGTGGCAGCGCCTACCTCCCTAGCGGCTTCCAGGGTGGCATAATGATTGCCATCCAGGCTGATGAACAAATTGGTAAAGTCCAGCTTGCCGACGGCGAGGCCAATTAAGGGCATGACGACGTCATTGACCAGGGAGGAGACAATTTTACCAAAGGCCGCACCGATGACGACACCGGTGGCCAGGTCGATAACATTCCCCTTCATGGCAAACTCTTTGAACTCCTTTAGGAATGACAAGTAAACATCTCTCCTCTACATTAGAATAATAGTGTTTAATTGATTATACATCCTCACAGGGAAAAAAGGTATGAGCCTGGGGTGCCTCATCTAACTTGTAGCAGCCTGACAATGAAGAAAATTAACGATCCAAATGTCAATACCAGCACCACTGGCAGAAACCAAGGAGGCAATGCCTTTGCCAGGGCAGAGTTTATCGTCATAAATGAAAAAATAGCCGTTAGCAATAGCTTCATTGTACCAATCATGTTTTTTAGCACCCGATACACTCTGTCTCGGTTCTCCGGCTTAATAGTTACTCCTGTATTCCAGGCCTGAGGGAAAAACTCCAGCACCGTCATGCCAATAAACAGTACTAGGGCCGTAATGGGAAGGATTAGCAGCTCACTTTTTCTTCCCCATCTATCGGGTGAACCCGCGCGACGTTGGGGACGGGACCTCACCCCGCGCGGGATGAGGTCCCGTCCCCCTTGCCGCGTCGTTAATCGAAGAGCGACAGCTGTTGAACTTCGTATCCCTTCTTATAAGTGCGGATTATTTCATCCATCCAATATATAATGCCAGCCTGGTCACACTCCTGGCGAAACGAGTCCCACAGTTCCCTAGCTTGAGGGGAGTGGCAGTCGTAGGTATTGCCATAGAGGCGAATGTAGCGTTGCTTGAGGCCGGGGAAGTGCTGGTCCAACTTGTTGTAGTACCAATCCCGCTGGTTCTGACGCAGAGTCACGCCGAAGCCGGGAAAGATAAAGTTAACACCACAGGACTTGGCCCGATGGACAATTCCCAAAATGTTCTCCTCGTTATCCTGCAGAAAGGGCAGAACGGGCATGAGCAAGATGCAGGTATGTATTCCCTGACGGGCCAGTTCCTCCAAGGCAGCAAAGCGTTGCGATGGCGACGGAGCATGGGGCTCTAGCTTGCTGCACAGCTCATCATCCCAAGCTGTGATGGTCACTTTGACCAGGACGGGGGAATGAGCTTGTATTCGCTTTAATATATCTATGTCACGGGTGACCAAAACGCTCTTGGTACAAATAGAAATGCCAAAGTGGTGCCTGTCAATTAGCTCCAGTGCCCCTCGGGTTAAGCGGTGTTGCTCTTCCCAGGGATTATAGGGATCGCTCATGGCCCCGGTGCCGATGACCCCAGTCCTGCGCTTGGCCAGAAGATCCCGCTGGATGATAGCCAGGGCATTTACCTTGCCCCTGACCCGATCGAAATCCTCCACCTGGTAGCATTCGCTGCGACTGTCACAGTAAATACAGCCGTGACTGCAACCCCTGTAAATATTCATGTTGTAGTTATTGCCAAACCAATTGCGGCCATGACTGTATCCGGAAACGATGGACTTGGCTGGCACAAACTCCATAACCCCACCCCTCTCCATCCAGGCTTTAGTACAGTCTACCATGTGGAATCTGACAAGAGCATGGCATATTCACAATGCGTCATCAGTTTAGCCTATCCAGCAGGTCGGCAGTGTCCTCATTGATGGCTTCAACATTCCCCAGAGGCGTACTGCTGTCTTCTAGTTGGTAGCGTTCCTTCAGCTTTAGTATTCGAGTTACGGCCTCATCAATTCTGGCTACGGGGATTATACCCTTAGCGGCAGCATCCCTCAGGGCATTCAAGACAGTTATGTAGTTCTCATAGTCATGGCAGACCGAAACTATGTCGACGCCGGCATTTATAGCCTGAACAGCAGCTTCCCCCAAGTCATAATTGTCCTTAATGGCAGCCATGCACAGGTCGTCGGTGATGACCACCCCGTCAAATTGCAGTTCTTCCCGCAGCAGCCCCGATATTATCCTTTGAGACAGGGTGGCGGGATGCTGGGGGTCTAATTTGGGTAACAGGATATGTGCTGTCATCACCATTTCTGCCCCGTCCTTAATCGCCTCCCGGAAGGGGAGGAGTTCAAAGGTGCGCAGCCTCTCCAAATCTGCTTCCACCTGGGGCAGACCGACGTGGGAATCTACCGCTGTATCCCCATGGCCAGGGAAATGTTTGATGACGGAGATTACCCCTTGGCTCTGAATGCCCTTCATAGCCTCAAGTCCTAAGCGGGTAACCAAGTCGGGGTCGGCGCCGTAAGACCTGTTGCCAATAACGGGATTGTCGGGGTTGCTATTGATGTCCAAAACCGGGGCATAGTTTACATTAAATCCCAGGCCCTTGACCCTCTGGGCAAGGATTTGCCCGAATTGATTGGCCAGGGTCGCACTACCTATCCTGCCGATATCTCCGTTTACCGGAAGCCGGGGAAACTGGTCCGGCAGGCGGCTGACCCGGCCGCCCTCCTCATCCACCGAAAAAAAAAGGGGAATCTGTCCGGCATTTGCCCGTTTCAGGGCGTTGATGAGGGTTAGGGTCTGCTGGCAGGTCTCGATATTTCGGGCAAAAAAGATGAATCCCCCCACATGGTAATCAGTCACCAGTAGCTGGGTCTCGGGATTCAGGCTTGGCCCCTCCAGCCCAACCATGACCAATTGTCCTATCTTTTCTTCTAAACTGAGCTGCATTGAATCATCTCCTCCCCACACCTGCTTGGGCGGCAATAGCAACACCGATTTTATCCGCCAGTCTCCCTTCTTCACCACCATCAGGGTGACGGCTTTACGGGCCGCCTCCCCGCTGTTGGTCGCTTCCACTATACTACCATCGACTTGGAAAGTGCTCTCAGAAATCTGATTGATTGCTGCTATTTCTATCCTGTCTGGCCATGGGCTGGACACCGCCCGACCAGGGGCCTTATGAGGACAGAGCAACCATTCTTCCAGCAGCTCAGGGGTGACGTACTCCCCGTAATGCTGACGCATACTCTCCTCCACCACTTCTGCTGGGGCTAACAGGGACAAATTTTAGACTCCGGCCAAAACCCTCCACCAGGCTGGCAACCGCACCCACTTCCGGCAACGTCCCAGCAAAGGGGAAAGCAAAGAAGAAGACACAAATCGTTCCCAAGGCAATAATCCTAAGCATTTTTAGCCCTCCACATCAAACCAGTAGGCCATCGCTTTCTTGCATGGCAAGGTTGCAGTCTATCCTGCCGGTATTATGCGATGGCCCCAGGGCTAGTATTCCCAGTCCTCAAAATCTGAAAGCCGTGACAAACCTCGGGGCAATCTTTTGGACTAGGCGGTAGAGCAAGTAGCCCAAAACTCCCCCCAAGGTGTTGAGGATGACATCGTCGACATCTGTGGCCCGGGGCAGTAAGAGCTGGACCACCTCTATGAACAGGGAAACAGAAAAACAGGTCAGGATTGTCACCTTTGCCCTCTGGAACCTTGGCCACAGGAGGGGGAGCATAAAGCCAATCACTGCAAACATGCCGATATTGCCCAAGATCTCGATGAGCAGGTATGAGTAATTTCCCTGGGAGAACACAATTTCTTTAATTTCCAGAAGTTTATTCAGGGGAACGAGGTTGATCCGCTGGCCCTCGGCGCCGATGATTCGGATTTTGCCCGCTTCTAAGATAATTTTTGGAATCACCGTCTGGGAGGCCAGGCCGGTCAAGAAGAGCAAGAAGGCCACCAAAGCCAGTTCATGAGCATAATTCGTCGGCAAGCCCTTGCGCCTGCGCTCTAGATACTTGCCAATACGCAGAGTCAGCAATTTTGGCAGGGTAAAGAGAATGTAAGGCAGCATCCTCACAATATAACTCAAGATTAACCTGATAGTCCCACCTCCCAATCCATTTTTCTTATATTCGCTACTACAATCCCATATCCCTGGAATGTGAAACCAGGAACAAAAAATTCCCCAGACCGGGGAATTAGCTTTCAATCACCAGGGCATCGATTCGCTTACCCAACTCAGCCGCTGCCTTCCTCTCCCAGGTTTCCATCTGCTCCAGCCGCTCAATTACGGCAACGACTTGGCGCCTCACCCTGGCCACGCTGTCCCGGGAATTGGTGATCTTGGACTGCATGACAAAGTCTGCAATTAGACCGTCAAAGAAGAAGTCGGCAAATTTGGCAAAGCCGCCGGTTTCAAAGGTAAAGTGCCCATGAATCTTGACATCAGCCAATTCTGTATTGAAATGCCGAAGCAGCCTTTGAGTTCTGTCCGCCTCAGCCCGAGCATCGTCGATATGAGAATGCTTGGCCAGGTCGGCCAGCAAACCGCCCCCCAGCACATCCCACACGCCCCAGTTCTCAGCGCTGCCTAGGCTATTCAAGGTCCTGTCGATGCTGGCCAGCACCGACTCCCCAGCAGCTATGGCCTCCCCTACTTCCCCCAGCATATTCTTGCACTGACTGAGTTCCTCTTTTGTATCCATGAGCGCTTGGGCTGCCTCGCTACCAGAGTTTAAGAGCATCTCCTTCTTTTGGGCATAGAGGGCGTCGTATCGGCGGGGGTAGTCCAGGTACTCCTGGCGCCGAGAGCGGAGGCTTGCTATCTCACTCCGGACATCCTCCAGATCGCTCTTGGCTTGCTTTAATTGTAGCTTGGCGGCCAAGGCCTCCTGACGTTCCTTCTCAAGCCTATGGATATAATTACCCAGGGCTGAATAAAAGAGTGCGGCCAGACTCCTTTTCTCCAATCTTTCCACATCGGCATCCTCTTTGACCAGTTTTCCTTTAAGCTGTGCAGCCTTTTCAGCCAAGTCGGCCTGCTCTAGCAATAGGTGCTGCAACATGGAGTCAATCTTTTGTAGCTGGAATACGCCCTGTCGGGCTTCATCCAGTTGTCGGTTGATATCGGTAAACATACTCCACCCCCCAGGATTTATTTGGCGGCAGAACCTTGCATGAGGATATCGTAGAACAGCTTTACAGACATGTGCCGCCGGGGATCAAAGGTCAGGCGGTATTTAACTTTGCCCAGGTAGAATTCCACCACATCTTTAAAGGTGATGCTGAGGCTGGATATATCCCGCAAGGCCAAGAATTCTTTCCCCTTCTTGCCCACCAGCTCAAGCCTTGGGGATGATAGGACTAGGTCAACCAACTCCTTGGACCTCGCCTTGGTAGTGGCATCATGCTTTTGCAGCTTGACTCCAGAATTAGCAAATTCAAAGCCAGCTTGGATGATCTGGGGAAGCTGGGACTGCTGCCATCTATTCCAGGAAACCGTATCGCTGAATTCGGGACAGCCCAGGATTTCCCCATACTGGTCTACCTCATATTCTTTCTGACAGGCGGTACAGTGAAAAGTATTGCCCTGGGAAGCCATGGTGTTGACGGCAGCACAGGCCGGGCACAGGTAGAGCAGCCTCTCGATATGCTCGGCCAGATTCCGGCCCCGAAAGAGGATGCGCTGCTGCTTTTGCCAATTGTATTCATTGTAACTGAGCTTCTCCACCAGCAGCCGATACAGTTCCTCTGCAGATTTCTCCCTCACCGTTTCCCTGTCCAGAAGCAGCTGAATATCCAGGACCATGGTCCCCTTCCGGGGATTAGAGGCCCAGCGGGGGCGGCTTAAGTAACCCCCCTTAAAAAAGGTGGCATAAACAGGGACCTTGAGGAGTTTAATCAGTTTTGCTGTAGAGGGTATGAGATAGTCGGTGGTTCCATCCCAGTTCCGTCCCCCCTCAGGGTACAGGCCCACAGGGCGACCAGCCTTGGTGTGCCGCACCAGCTCGCGGATGGATTTGGCGTCGCCGCGGTTCTTGGCAAAGGGAATGCTTTCTAATAAACCTAACAGAACTTTCTTGAGCATACTGTCTTGGTTGGCGTCCCCGGCAATGAAGCGAATCAGCCTATTGGAATAGGCATTGCTGATAATTGGGTCAAAGCTGGTAACATGGTGGCCCAAGAGCAGGTAAGGTTCCTGGAGATCCTGCAAAGGGTTGTTTTCCACACGGATGTTAAAGAGCTGCTTCAGATACCAGCGCACAGGTGGCCTTAAGAGGTAGTAGATGATGTCGCCTCCAGTCATACTCACACTATCTCCCCCCCCAGTATGAATTACCTTTATTTTACCATAACCATCCCTAGCTGCCACCTCTTAACCTTATGAACCTGTCACCAAAGCCGCCCTGCCGCGGGTGGAAGACGGGCAAGGATGACAAATTCCAGTAGAGAAAGGCTATTGTGGGAAATGACAGCCAGATAGTTTCTGCCACCTGCCGATGGGGCAACAAATAAGGGGGGAATCCCCCCTAAAGTATACCGTTATTGCCAAGGTTGTAGTTGGCGCCGGACCCGACCCCTGTAGCCGGATACAGCCACGTCACCGTGGCAATTCAATCAGTAGGGACTGCAAAAGCGTGCATGCCTTCCTATCTAGTTCCTTGGCCTCCAGAATTAGTTCTACCAGCGCTCTTCGAGTTGAGGCCTGGGCTAGGTTCTTTGCCTGTTCCTCTCCCCGCTGCCATCCACCCAGAATCTCAGTCATCCGAGCAATAACTCTGGTCTCTTGCCTGAATATCTCCGCCGCTTCGGCCCCTGAAGCAGTTTTTGTCCAACCCATCTCATCCAAGAACTTAGCCGCATAATACCGCCCTTCGCTGATCATACCCATGGCATCACCTTGACACATTAGCCGCTCAAAGAGGAGGGGAAGGACAGCGTTTTCCGGGAATTGGCTTTCATCGGCCAGGGCGCTAGCCCAGGCATCGAATGCCCGTGGACCACCGGCGTATTCCCTCACTTGCGGGTTGGTCATCACTGTTATGGCGTTTGCAAGGATTTCCTGAGGGGCAATGCCCGACTCCGTCTCTTCGCTCACTGACATTAAGGCAAAGGTACAAGGATTCTTCCACCAGGTGGTGCAGAGAGAATAACCGGTTTCATGTATTTTGACATCGGAAGCAAATTCAGGATTATCTTGAAAGAAGTTCCACCCCAATAGAGTATGCCCATCATCCTCATAGCCCGTGACGATACAGGCCTCGGGAGGGCCGATGATTCCCAGGGCAATAACAGGACGGCCGTGATCGATTTCTACCTTTATAAACTCGATAAATTCCGCCTGATTGGTTGTCGTGGTCCTTTCCAAGATTCTGTAGTTCCTACCAGCGGCAATAAAGGAATGTTGAAAAGCCTCCACGCAAGAGATCAGCGCCTTCCTTGCCGAGTTTTGCCTGCAGCTCCACTCCCCTGGGCTCATCACTAGTCTCAACACTGATGAGTATAGAGTTTTCTATGACCCCACATCCTTTTTTGTCAATGCTGGGTAGCTAAGGAAAGTCACCTAAGCTTTAGAAAGCATTGAGCCCAACTGTTCACGTAAAGTGACGCTCAATTGGTTGGCAACCTCTGCCGACATTGCAGATTTAGGCAAGATAAAAGCTTGAACCTTATCAATGTAGAAATAAAATAGATCCTCGGTCTCATAGACCCGGTGAAAGGCGGTGTACTTGGTAGTGGATTGGCCTGAGGATCCATCCCCACTGGTCTCAACAACAAAGTGATCCGAAAACAACTGCACCCTCCGAGCTATCTCAAGCGTGTTTCTGGATTTTTCGTAGATGCGCTTGGGCAAAAATAGGTCCATATTTATTTGCATAATGAGGACGAAGAGGAGTAATAGCAATATTACCGGGAGAATTCCCTCGAATTTTATTAGTAAAGAAGCTGTTGTAACTATGATACCTATGGGACAAAAAATATAGATCAGCAGCGAAAAAAGTTTCCATTTTTCCCTTCCAGCACGATTCTTATAGATCTTCAGGAATAATGGATAATCAATCGTGTACTCAAAGGTTCCAAAGGACTCCATCTCAATACCCCCTGTATAATTATTCTTACTTGATTCTACTATAATTTCTCTATTCTGCCACCTGCCAAGGGAATAGATGAAAAAACGCCGACAATCTCGGCGAGAATAACCACTTAATATTCGCCAACATCAACTACCTGTCTTTGACAGCTGCCCCTATGGCAACTTCCAGAGCCCCTGCAATTACGGTGATGGACATGGAAGGCGGCGAAGAAGGGATGTTTGCGGCCTGAGCTGGACAATAGGGCACATGGATAAAGCCACCTTGAATATCCCAGCCATGCTTATCAATCCAATAAAGCAAATGGTACATGACATCGTTGCACACGTAGGTGCCAGCACTGTAGGAGAGTGCTGCCGGTATCCCCTGTTCCCGCAGGGCCTGAACCATGGCCCGGGTGGGGAGGCTGCTAAAGTAGGCCTCCTTGCCATCGGCTTTAATTGGTTCATCCACGGGAGTGTTTCCCTCATTGTCGGGGATGCGGGCATCCTGAAGGTTGATGGCCACCCTTTCCACCGAAATGGCGGGGCGGCCGCCGGCTTGGCCGACGCAGATTACTATATCAGGATTATGTTCTTCAACTAGCTCTATTAGGACCTGCGCCTCTTGCCGAAACACTACTGGCAGCTCTGCAGTAATAATCTCTGCCCCCGCAATTGAGTTAGGCAACAATTTCACTGCCTCCAGTGCCGGGTTAATTGTCTCACCGTCGAAGGGTGAAAAACCAGTAATTAGGACTTTCATGGCCACCTTCCTCTCAAGAATAAGTCTGTATTCATTTTAGCACAGCGAGAAGGTGGAATGACCAGAAACTTCCTTGAATTATTTTTTCTCCTCTTGTATGCTATATTTAGAGACTTCCCAGTCTCACAGTGTGCGCATTCACGAGGTGTACAGCAAGCCCAAGCGGCCGCTCTGGCTGAGTAGTATATTATTATAGGAGGGATAGCATGGATAAAGTTGTCGAGAGGTTGTTGAGGTATGCCCAAGTAGATACCCAGTCTGACCCCGAGTCTGCAACTTGTCCCAGCACTGAAAAGCAGATGGACTTGGCACGAATTCTAGTGGAAGAATTAACGGAAATCGGCCTGAAGGAGGTTTCCTTGGACGAGAACGGCTATGTCATGGCCAGCTTACCCGCCAATGTGGATAGGGAGATCCCCACCATTGGCTTCATCGCCCATATGGACACTAGCCCAGATATGTCTGGGACAAATGTCTGCCCAGCCATTGTGGAGAATTATGACGGCGGCGACATCGTCCTCAATGAAGAAATGAACGTAGTCCTCTCCCCCGCTGACTTCCCCGACCTCAAGGATTATGTAGGGGAAAACCTCATCACCACAGATGGCACAACACTCTTGGGTGCCGATAACAAGGCGGGAATCGCCGAGATCATCACCGCCATGGAGCTCCTAATTCAACATCCTGAGATTGAGCATGGGGAAATTAGTGTCGCCTTTACCCCCGATGAAGAGATTGGCCGGGGGGCAGACCTATTTGACCTTAAGAAGTTCAATGCCGCCTTTGCCTATACCGTGGATGGCGGTCCCCTGGGTGAACTGGAATATGAGAACTTCAACGCTGCCTCTGCCAAGATTCGGATTCAGGGCAGGAATGTCCACCCCGGCTCTTCCAAGAACACCATGGTCAATTCTATGCTTATCGCCATGGAACTTAACTCCCTATTACCCCCGGCGGAAAGGCCGGAGTACACTGACCACTATGAGGGCTTTACCCACTTGACCAATATCAACGGGGATGTAGAAGAGACTAAGTTACAATACATTATTCGGGATCACTCCCGGGAACTATTTGACAAGAAAAAAAGCGTCATGCTAAAAGCGGTAGACTTCCTCAACCTTAAGTATGGCGCAGGCAGGGTTGAGATGGAACTAAAGGATTCCTACTATAACATGAGAGAAAAGATTGAGCCTGTCATGGAGATAGTCGACCTAGCTAAGGCGGCCATGGAGCAGGTGGGGGTTACCCCCAGGATTACACCGGTCCGGGGCGGCACCGATGGCGCTCGCCTGTCCTACATGGGCCTGCCCTGCCCCAATCTCTTTACCGGCGGTCATAACTACCACGGCAAGTACGAATATATTCCCGTCAACTCCATGAAGAAGGCAGTGGATGTAATCCTCAGGATTGTAGAAACCCACAGCAGTAAGTAGATAGGGGAACGCAAAAAAGGCCTGGTGCTCGCACCAGGCCTTTAGGCTTTGCAGCTAATCAGTCGTCAAGCTCAACCTCGAATTTAATTTTGCTTCCGTCGGGGAATATTACGTAGAGTTCAAATTCCTCATACTTACCTTCCCAGGCAAAGGCGGCCAGGACCTTTTCAATAATTGCCTCCTGGGACATCGAAGCATTAATGTTTAAATTTTCAAGGATGGGCAGGAGGTAGTCAATGGCCTTCTTACCCTTAAGCTCGATATCCTTGCTGCCCTTTTGTTCAATCTCGACCTCGGCTTTGGCGCCCTCAAGTTCCACTGATAGCTCCTTGCCAGCGGATTCGATTTCCAGCTCAAACTGAGTATAGGGCCAGGCCGTCGCTATGGGTGTACCTTTGCTCTTGTATTCTATCTTAGTCTTGTCGGTAAAGGTTATTTTTACCTCGAGTTCATCATAATCCCCCGCCCAGCCAAAGGCGGCCAGTATTTTACTGTTTAACTCTTCCTGGGACATGGATGCATTGATGTCTAGAGCCTCAAGAATGGGAAACAAGTAATCGAGGCCAGAACTCTTTTTAAACTCTTTTTGTTTGCCGTCCACTTTGGTTTCTACTTCACCTTTGACCTCGTCCCGCTTCTGCTCAAACTTGGCGACAAGCTTGTCGCTACCATACTTAATCTTGACCTCAAACTTCGTGTAGGGCAAGTCGATCTTCAGAGACTGGCCCTTATCTTTAAGGTCAATTTTTGTTCCCTCGGCAAACACTATCTTAATTTCTAGCTCGTCATATGCCTTGTCCCATTTTAAGGCCTGCAACAGCCCTTCAACAATCTGCTGGCGCGGCATGGAGGCATCAATATTCAATGTATCAAAGATGGACTCAAGATACTTTAGTGCTGCAGCGTCCTTAAGCTTAACTGTGTCCTTGCCCTTTTGTTTTACTTCTACCTCAGCTTTTTGCGTTTTTCGCTTCTGTTCATACTTAATTTGCTGTTGGAATTTGTCGGCCTTGAGCTTTACCTCAAACTTGCTGTAGGCGGGGGCAGGTTGTGCCGAATCCTCTTCTTGCTCAGAGGACTCCTCGGGATTTGTTTCGTTCTCTGGATCTGTTTCTTCTCCGGGATCTGTTTCATCCTCGGGATTTTCTGGCTCGGTGGTGCTGATTTCAATTATACTGCCGTCGATAAACTCAACCATAATCTTGAGATCGGAGTAATCCTTATCCCAGGAGAAAGCGTTCAATAGCATAGTAATGACCTGCTCTTGAGATAACGAGGCCTTAAGCTCTAAGGGTTCAAGGATAGGAAGGAGGTAAGCTAAGGCGCAAGAGTGGCGTAACTCTATCGTCCTGTCCTGGGCGCCTTTCTCGACTTCAGCCTTAATTCCATCCTCGCTCTGCTCCAGTTCAACAAGTGTGTGTGTCTGATTCAATTTCCAGCACAAACAGTGAGTAGGGCAAGTCAGCCTTCAGCTTTCCCTTGGCAATCATTCTTGCCCGCTGACGGTGGGCGTTGGCAATAGCCCGGGCAAGACCCTTCTGGGCGGACTTAGGGGCTTTCTTTGCCACCCTCTGCAAATGGGCTATACGCCTCAGATACTTATCGGCATATTCTTTGTCATCCTCTTCCGGAGGCTCGGTCCCTTCACCTTCATTGGGGTTTACATTCTCGTCTTCCGGAGGTTCGGTCCCTTCACCTTCGCCAGGTATTTCTTCTTCTAAACGCTGAACATATCTTTCAGTAAGATCGATTAAGGCATCCAGGGCTCTTTCAAGAATCACCAGTTGCTTTTCGGAAATTTCTCCATCGGCAAATTTCAGCTCTAAGGCCAGCAATTCCTTTGCCCGTTCTTCGGCCAGCTCACCCATGAGCTCTGTCTTCTTGTCGGCGTTAAATGTGAAGGTCATTTTAATGGATTCTATAAAGCTCTTAAAGTACCAAGGTGAGTCTGGAGTCAGGACTCCTTCCAGATCTTCATCGGTGAATTCGTCATCAGCGATTTCCTCCTGAACCTCAGGAGGCTCCACCTCTTCTGGCGTACTAGCCAGGGCAGGTGTACGGAACAGCGATGTAATTAGCAGCAGGGATATGAAGACAGCTATGTATTTTTTCATCCCACAACCTCCAATATAGTTCCCTAATAAATTATTCGTGCCAGGACACCTATTTTCGAGGGTATAGTAATGTCAATGGTCATTTCCTTTGCTGGCAACCATGCCAGTTTCGGTTAGCTGAATCACTCCAAGCTTCAGCAATCTGCCCACCGCCCTCTTAAATGAGCCCTTGCTCATCCCCAATCTATCCCGGACTTCCTCAGGGCTGCTGTCATCATTTAGGGGCAGGAAACCATCATTTCCTTTCAGTTTTGCGATTATCAATTGGGCATCGCTGTCAATCTGTTTACCCGGCCGCTCCCGGAGACTTAAATCGAGCTTGCCATCTGGTCGCACCCTGACCACCCGGGCCTGTATCCAAGCCCCCGCCCTTAGCCCCGAGATCAACTGGGTCTTGGGGATAAGGGCGTTGTATTTGCGGTCCACCGCCACCAAGGCGCCCAGGTCATTTTCCACATCATAGACGATTCCCGTCACCCTGTCGTCCAGCTTATAAGGGGAATCGGTGCGCAGGAAGTCGTAGATACGCATGGTGGCACATAGGCGTTCCTGCTTGTCTATGTACAAGCCCACGGCGTACTCCTTGCCTTTTCTGACCTTGCTGGTCTGCTCCCGAAAAGGCAGGAAGAGGTCCTTGGGCAATCCCCAGTCCAGAAAGGCTCCAATCTTAGTTACTTCTGCCACCCGCAGGGAAGCAATTTCATCCAGGGTTAGTATCGGGCGCTGGGTAGTAGCCGTCAGCCTGCCCTGGGAATCTTTATATACAAAGACTTCAACCTCTGTAGATGTAGGATTGACCCCACCCTGGCTGCTGGGTAGCAACACTTCCTGGGTTGGGTCATCCTTGGCCTGTAGCATAAAGCCTTCTGGGGTTTTTCTGGCAATCGTCAGGGTCTGGACTTTTCCGAGTTCGATCATAGCTCTCATCCTCCTGGCTACTGGGTTATTGTTATCATACCACAGGGAATAACCCAGAAGGAAAATGCAAAGCAGGCTTGACATATATTGCAAAGCATACTATACTATGATTGCAAAGCAAGCTTTGCAAAAGGAGGGATTAGTTGAAGACCCGAATTCAGGAATTGCGCAAGCAGCATAAGCTGTCCCAGGAAGAATTGGCTATTGCCGTTGGGGTCACCCGGCAGACCATTACATCTCTGGAGCGGGAAAAGTATACGGCGTCCCTGGTCCTGGCCTATAAGATTGCCAAGTACTTTGACCTGACCATTGAAGAGGTTTTTGACTTTAGTGAAGTGGAGGATGTGTAGATGAACAATTATCGAACTGTGCTCAAGCAAAGGATAGTATGGCTCGTAGCTTTAGACGTCTTGGCGATTCTCTTTATCATTGTTTCCGGCTATTATGCCCAGAAGATTACCTTCACTGATGGATTCATTCGCGGCTCCCAAATCGGTCTTTTTACTGCGCTACAGATCTTTGTCCTGTATAACATAGTCAAATACTATGGGGCCATAAAAGATGATGGCAAACTGAAGGCCATGCATATCGCCGAGAACGACGAAAGGGCGAAATTCATCAGGAACAGCATTGGAGGCGGCGGATTTAACTTTTCCATCGCCGCAGTCGCTGTGGCCACAGTGGTAGTAGGCTGCTACGATGAAAAGATCTACTTCACTCTGCTGGCCGTTACATTCTTCATGGTTCTCGTCAAAGCGGCGCTGAAAATCTATTTCAACACAAAGTACTGAGAATGGGGGATTAGCAATGAGTAAGAAGGGAATCGGCGCCGTTACCGCCATCGGCCTTGTCGCCCTAGGCTGTGCCCTGCTAATAAAACATACTATACCAGGTATTAACCCCCTGGGAGAATTTCTAATGGGGGCAAGTGCCAGTTTATTACTGTTGGGGCTAGTTGTAGATCGAATAGGCCTAGGTAAAGTCCGGGCAGTAAAAAGTAAGCTACTAGCCCGGCCCATCCCTCCAAAGGCAGGTTCCTGACGGAACCGGCCTTCTTTTTTTACCTGCAACCCGAAACCTGTTCATATGCGCGATAATCTTATAAAGGTTAGCACTCGCCGAATATCGCCAAGCTTAGGACTCGATATTATTATATTAAGCTGATTTCATATAGGGGGGGTATATAATGAAAAAGTTGCTGGTACTGGCAGTGGTGCTGATGCTAGTCCTTTCTATGACAGGCTGTGGCGGGAAGGGCGGCGACATGGACTCCGATTGGAATGATTCAGATGACTATTGGAATGACCCCGATGGTTATGAGGACCAGGGGTATGACGGACCCAAAGACAGCCAGGGCAGTGGGGAATTCTATGATGTCTATGCCCGAGGATTAGAATTGATAGGTATGTTCAAGGAGCTGAAATTCAGTCGCAGGTCAGCCAATGTCGGTACCGATATCCGCGTCAGCGCGTCCTTCAGCTTGATCGGGGATGCAGTGGTCGACGGGCAAAATACAATGCACTTCCAATGCACCTATGATGACAACGGATACCGTGGAGAACTGGAGATCTGGGTAAACGAGAACCTAGAACCCGTTCAGGCCTTGGTGGATGGCGTGATTATCACCGGCCAAGCAGTCGGCCCTGCCACCCTTGAGTTCGATTATGTGCTCGGTCAACTTGGTGGCAATCATTTTGTCGGTTTACGTAACGAGGAAGAATTGCAGGAAGGTATTGAATCACTCTGGGAAATTGATATACTAAGCCAGGAAGCCAGGGATTTTGGCTCAGGAACTACTGAAGTCACCCGTTATGAGCTATCCCAACTAATTGATCCAATGTTCTTTGATTATTCCCGGACCGATTATTTGGTCTGGGAGTATGCAAATATTGGCTCAGGATTCCTATGTACCAAGTCGGTGGAAACTAACGATAAATACAAAGAACAACTGACAGAGCTGACGGTGGAGAGGGTAATACCCCATTAGTAAAGAGCTACCGTGAGCTCAAAGGGAAAGGACTGTATACCCACTTCGGGGGCGACAGTCCTTTCCGCTATTTTAAAATAAATTCGACGCTTACGGGTAAATACTCTTCACTCTCAGTAAAGAAACTAATGATCACCATATAATCTCCTGCGGCCAAATCGAAGGAACCCTGGCCGGTCATTTCCCCGCCGGTGCCGCTGTACACCTCTTCACTACTAATGCAGCTGATTACGGCAACCTGGGTTATTACATCTCCCGTCCCTATAATGCTAAGATCATACTGATATGCTCTTGCTTCCTCCACGGTAAACCCTAGCAGGTGGTCCGGGGTGTCCTTGTTAACATCCTGGGAAAAGGAGTTTTCAAAAATCGGCTCTGCCATGTAATCCTCCAGCAGTTCCATCGCACCAACGCCAAAAACTGCAATCCCTGATAGCGCCAACACCACTACCATAACGATGGCGATTTTCCAGGTTGACTTGCTTATCGGCCGGGTTATCCTTTCCTCCTTGGACAAGAGCAATCTGCTGCCGCCAATGAACAGAAAGGGCACAGCTGCCACCATGAGCAGGTACATGCCCACAGAGGCCAAGGGGATTTCCATTACCTCGACGCTGGGTGTTGTTGCCAGGGTGGAGAGGGCACCGAGGACGTTATTGACAAAGTGGAACAACATGGGCAAGAGGATATTTCTAGTTTCCACCATGATATACGTCAACACGGCACCCAGGATTGCCGTCCCCAAAAACCGATAGGGATCCAAATGAAAGAGGCCAAAAATAAGGCTCATGGAAATAATCGTAGTCCACTTGCTGGTGTTCCTAAATGTATATTGGATAAATCCCCGGTGCAGGGCCTCCTCGCAGATAGCTGGCATTGCCGCCAAGATAAAGAGACGGACAGGAAAGGGCACTTTATTAAAGAAGTCCAGTAGATCCGTGCTGACATCGTGCATGCCCTTGGGGAAGAAGTATGTGATAATGATGTTGACGGCCATTACAGCAACGAATCCCCCTACCCAGAGCACCAGCGTGCCAAACACCTGCCGCCAAGCAGGGATTCGCATTCTAAAGACTTCCCGGAAATCCCACTTAAGAATAAGGGCCGGAATGACTGCCCAAGCCAGTAGCATGAGCTCTGTCAGGGCCAGCCCCCACATGCCCCAAGTTTCCTGTATGGGTGGAGCAACAAAAAGCATAGATACCATCATCAAGAAAAAAACTACCAGCCCAATAGACACCCTGGGCCTTATACCTTCATTCATGGAGACATCCCTCCCAACAATATTAGCCCACAAATTAGGATACCATATTGGCCGAAAATATAGAAGATGCAATCGGGAGCACATAAGCAAAAAAGCCCGCTTAAGCGGGCTATTCTACTATTTGCAGTTCTTTGCTGTAATTATTCAGGACCTCAACGCCGTCCTCGGTGACCACCACCAGGTCCTCTATCCTTACCCCCCACTTCCCCGGGATGTAGATACCCGGCTCGATGGAAAAGCACATGCCCGGTTGAGCGATTGCAGGGCTGACGGCACTGCAATCTGGGGGCTCGTGGACATCCAGGCCGATGCTGTGGCCCAGGCGGTGGGTGAAGTACTGGCCGTAGCCTGCATCCTCAATTACCTTGCGGGCTGCCGCATCTATCTCTTGCAGGGGTACACCAGGGGCAACGGCCTTGATTCCTGCAAGGTTAGCGGCCTTGACAATGCCATAGATCTTTTTTTGTTCGTCGGTCACCGACTTATAGAACACCGTCCGGGTCATATCGCACCAATAGCGCTGAACCGGGGCGAAGATGTCCAGGATGACGCTGTCTCCCTCCTGGAGGGTCGCCTGGCCAGACTCGTGATGGGGTTCGCTACTGCCAACGCCATAGCAGATCAGCTGGGGCAGGGCGGCGTCATTGACCCGAGAGGCGGCCCGCATCAGCTGGACCTCCTGGGCGTCC
>DAIOXA010000008.1:16305-19525 GCA_036758185.1 Bacillota bacterium | reverse complement strand
GGAGGTGGGTAATTCCCTGGTGGTGGTCAGAGATGGCAGAACCCTGTTCAGCAGTCGCATGCCGGGGATTGCGCCGATGTTGGAGGCCTTGGACAGCAATGTCCTTCCCGGCAGTGCCGTAGCCGACAAGGTCATCGGGCGGGCCGCCGCCATGATTGCCGTTGCTGGAGAGGCAACCTCGGTGTACTCCCCAACTATGAGCCAGGAAGCCGTGGACGTCCTAACCCAAGCGGGAATGCTCTACTGCTCCCGAACAATCGTGCCCATCATCTTGGATAGAGAAAAGACAAGACGCTGTCCCGTCGAAGCCGTCACCGAGTTTACCATGGTTCCCGAAAAGGGGGTCAATGCCGTCCGTCATCTCCTACAGGATTTGCACCACGGCGCTAAAGTACTCTATACGCACTAATACCTCTGATATTAACGGCTGGGTCTAGAAGGGATCGCCTCCCCTCGGATTCCGGCCTTTTTTGCGCTCGTCCCTGGGGAAGCAGGGTTTGCTTTGGGTTTTGTCGAATGCCCTAGAGAAGAATAATATGGAAAGGGTGCGCACTTATGGATAATATTTTTGTTCTTGTCAACCCTGCATCCGCCAACGGTACAACTAGAGACATATGGCCGCAAATAGCAGCTGCCATGGAGGCCCAGGGCCTGATCTTTGACCATCAAATGACCACAGCTGTCTTCCAAGCCCCAGACTTGGTTCGCAACGCCCTAAAAGCCGGCAAGACCACCATAATCTCTGTGGGCGGGGATGGAACCGCCAACGAAGTTGCCAACGGCTTTTTTGAGGGAGAAAAGCCCATCAACCCTCAAGCTCGCTTGGGGATAATCTCCCGGGGGACTGGTTGTGACCTCATCAAGACCTTAGGGATTCCCAAGGACTATGAAGGGGCAGTAGCTGTAATTGCCAAAAACCGGGAGCAGCCAATGGATTTGGTCTTGGCAGAATTCCAAGATAAAAATGGTATGAAAGCCCAACGCTGGTTTACCAATATCGCCGATGCTGGTTTGGGAGCCACTGTGTGCAATCGGGTCAACCATACCTCCAAATCCTCGGGGGGATTCCTCTCCTTCCTGTACGGCACCCTCTGGTCATTCCTCACATATAAAATCGTCCAGGGCCGGGTGGAAGCCGACGGGAGCCTGGTGTATGAGGGTTCCCTGTCCCTAGCCGCCGTGGCCAATGGCCGTTACTTTGGCGGCGGCATGCACCTCGCCCCCATGGCCCATATTGACGATGGCAAAATAGACTTGATTGTAATTCAGGGCATGACCAAGCTCTCCCTACTGCTCAATTTGGCCAAGATTTACAAAGGCACTCACCTTACCCATCCCAAAATTTCCTTCTACACTGCCAAGGATGTAAGGGTTAGCGGCACAACGCCACTGCTCATCGAGCTTGACGGCGAGGTGCCGGGAACTACGCCGGTACATTACAGGATAATTCCTGGAGCGATAAGAGTTCTGTCTTGACGAAAATCCCCGCTTTGTGTCGAAAAAGCTTGACGAGTTGTCGATTCTATTGACAGGAAACTCCACCCATCTGGCGAATATATTTTATACATGAGGAGGTGGTGGCGCTGGAGTTAGACAAATTGGTGGAATTCTGGGGAGATAAACAAATGACACCGATGTTGCTCGTCGCTGAAGACAATCAGGTAGCATGGTTTAATAGATGGGCAACCTGGCTATTTCAAGTTAATCTAAAGAATAAAGACCTGCGGCAGTTGCCAGCAGGAGATAAACTTGCTGAATATGCCGCCGGAGTTAGAAAATATAGCGCCCCTTCTCTGGCCAAGGCTCATGTCAAAGGCCTCAGCCTTGATGTAGAAGGAAGGCTACTAAATGGCTCCCCCTACCTGATCCTGAAATTTCATACCCGCTACTTATCCCGGCCCACCATGCTGGAAATGCATAAATTTATGCAGGACTTTGCCCTGGAGGCAGGGGATAGGGTCAATAACCCATTGACCACAGTGATGAACTGCTTGAACATAATTCAAAGGGACGCCAGCCACGGCAATATAGAAAAGATCGAGACCTATGTAGAGTTGGCAATTCGCGAGGCCCACGTCATGAAAGAATTTGGCGATTGGGTGCGCCGCCTCAGTGAGGAGCCGCCCTGCCGAGAAGACTTTGATGTCGTGGCAGTGTTGGAGAAGGTTCTGTATCGGCGTAATTGCCTGCATCGATTGGACGTTCATGGGGAAATCCCCCGCGTCCGGGGGTGCGGGGAGCACGCCTCCCTGGTGCTGGGTGGGCTGGTCAACTTAATGAGACAGGCCAGCTGCGACGAGGTCTTTACTGTCAAGGTGACATGCCTTGAACAGCGTCTGGTCACCGTCGAAATCAATTCTTCCCAGCCCAAGGTCAAGGATTTGAGAATGCTGTCGGAAGAGTTTTACGGTGGCTTGGGCCTCCTGGCCGCTCGCTACTTGCTCTCTTTGATGCAAGCCCAGCTAGAGCTGGAATTTATAGGTGACATTGGCATTCGCATAACCTTTGTCACTCCCACAGCCGAGGTCGAGACCACCCCGGCCGTGGCGCCATGAAGATAATAATCGATGCCGATGCCTGCCCCAGGAATGTCCTGGCTATTTGCCAGCGGCTGGGCCAGATCCATGGGGTGGAGGTGTGGACTGTGGCCAGCTTCAATCACAATATCCAGGGAGAGCACCACATCGTCGTGGGCAACGCCCCCCAGGAAGCAGACATGAAGGTGGTCAACATCTCCCGGGCTGGGGATGTTGCCGTAACCCAGGATTGGGGTCTAGCCGCCATGCTCCTGGGTCGAGGCGTGAGGTGCATCAGTCCCACGGGAAAAGAATACCGCGACAAAAATATCGACTTCCTCCTGGAGGAACGCAATACTAAGGTGCGGTATCGCAGGGGCGGCGGTCGCACCCGCGGCCCAAAAAAGCGCAGCCCGGAACTGGATGCACGCTTTGAGGCCACCCTTGTTATGCTCTGGAGGTTCATCATGAAGTCGGAAGTCAGAAGTCGGAAATTGGATGGGTTTTGGGCCGTTACTAGGGAGTGTATTTTTCACCCCTCTAGACGGACCCACGTTCCGACCTCCGGCTTTTGTTTTTCAAAAGTTCCTGGCCCTCGTCCAGCCATTGCCAGTACTCCTGGGGGATGGCCCGGGCGGCGTGGCGGGGATTATTGCGTTCCCGGATATACTGTGAGCGATAGTACGTCATCCACACCTGACCAA
>DAIOXA010000008.1:6431-16295 GCA_036758185.1 Bacillota bacterium | reverse complement strand
GCCAGCTCTATTCCCCTATCTTCCAGGGGAAGTACCCGGCCCTTCCAGGCGTACCAACTCCAGGTGGGGGTGAGGAGGGCCAGGGGAGAAGCGGGATTGCGTCGCGCCAACCCCAAGGCCAAGAGGTCGCCGGTGTGATGCTTTGCCGGGGCCTTGCCCACCATGGTCCCATCGGGGGCAGGGGTCAGCCTGGTAAAGCCCGTCAAGCGGTGGATCTCCCGCAGCACTTGATTGCGCCGAGTCATCAGCTTGCGGGCGGCATCGCCGCTGGCGCAGAGCAGGTGGTGAGGTCCCTGGCCCAGGAGTACTGCCACACCCTGGACAAGCAGAGGCCAGTCGGCAACGCCGTGACGCAGGTTAAAGAAGATCAACTTGAGGACCTGGGAATTCTCTAGCTCAGCCCCCCAGCGCTCCTTGGCCCGAAGGCTCTCATAGCGCTGGATGATGTCGGGGTCATCGGTGCAGCTGCCCCAGCCAGCAAAGAGGTGCGATTCATCCTGGGGAGCAATATCCTCCCCCTCCCGCAAGTGAATTAGCGCCGCCCGCACAAAGGACCGGGGGTTAATTTCGAATCTCAGCATACCACTCATCCCCTTATATTAGAAGTCAGAAGTCGGATGCCAGAAGCCAGAAATCGGAGGTCAGAAGTCAGATGCAGGAAGTCGGAATGTAGGAATCTTATTAGTCCCCGCCTAACGGACAGAAATCTGACTTCTGACTTCCGACCTCTGACCTCCAAAATGGGCTTCTGACCTTCAAAGCCAGCTTAATTGACTGTAATTCTGCTTTGAACCTAGTTTCTTGCCCCGGGCCAGGAGGAAGGGGGCAGCCCGCTTCATGACCACTCCCAGGTTCTTTAGCTCCGCTACAGAGCTGATGGCCTGTTCCCGACGGATCTGCAGGATGCGTCCCGCCGAGCGGGGGCCGATCCCTGGTACCCGCAGCAATTCCAGGCGGCTGGCCCGGTTTACCTCCAGAGGGAATAACTCGGGATGGGCCAGGGCCCAAGCTTGCTTGGGGTCCTGGTCCAAGGGCAGGTTGCCCCCCTGGAATTCCAGTTCTTCCAGGCTAAAACCGTATTGGCGCAGCAGGAAATCACATTGGTACAGACGCTGCTCCCGTACCAGGGGTACCGGGGATTGTTCTCCACTACCCTGGGGCACAAAGGCGCTGAAATACACCCGTTGCATCTGGTAGCGCCGATAGAAGTCCAGGCTACGAGCCAGGATGTCCCGGTCCTGCTCCCCCGCCGCCCCCACGATGAATTGAGTGGATTGGCGTCCCTTTTCAGCGCCGGTGAACTGGCGCACCATCTCCATGGTTCCGATAATATCCCGCTGGTAATCCTTGGACCTGCTTAAGGTGCGAAGCGTCTCTCCATCGGGGGTTTCGCAGTTCACCGACACCCTTTGGGCCAGGGCGACTGCCTCCTGGATATGGCCGGGGCTGCACCCGGGGATGAGTTTTAGGTGGACATACCCCCGAAACCGGTATTGCTTGCGCAGCAGCTCGACGGTGGCCAGCATCTTGTCCATGGTACCGTCGGGAGTGCTAATTACCCCAGAGCTAAGGAAAAGCCCGGATACATAATTGCGGCGGTAGAACTCCATGAACAGCCGGGCCAATTCCTCCGGGGCAAAGGTTGCCCTGGGCACATCCCGGGCAATTTGGTTTGGACAGTAAGTGCAGTCTCTTAGGCACTGATTGGACATCAGCACTCGGAGCAGGGAGATGCAGCGCCCGTCGGGGGTGAAGGATTGGCAAACCCCGGGTGCGCAGCCGCCGCTGACGGTGGAGCAGATGTCATACTTGGCGCCCTCCCCCAGGAGCTGTAGCTTAACCAGGGTATCCATATTAGTCACCTCCATAGGTTATTATACCCAAACGTGTGTTCGAATACAATGCTTGGTATGAAAACCCTGGCATTGAAATATACTGATAATTGGAAAGGATGGTTGAGCCATGAAAACACTAGATTGCAGGAGGATCAGCCAAGACCCAGTGGAGGCAACCCGCAAAGCCCTGGAGGAGATGGATTTTCCCCTGGAGGTCATGGTAGCCGACGCAGGGGTTGAGAGTGTCTCTCAACTGCTGGGGACCAACGGCTATAAATACCAGACCATTGCCGAGGGCCAGGAGACTAGGTTAGTGGTAACGGGGAAAAATACGGGTAGGGCGGATAAGCCCAACACAGTCATCCTCATCACCAGCAACACCCTGGGTGGGGGCAGTGACGAGCTGGGCCTTGCCCTGATGAAGAGCTTTCTGCATACCCTGGCTCAGTCTGCCACCCCTGGCACAATCTACTTTCTCAACTCCGGCGTTCAGCTCTGTGCCGGCCCCGATGCCCTGGTGGAGCATATGCAGGATTTGTTTCACAAGCATTGGCGTCTGGAATGCTGCGGCACCTGCCTCGACTACTTCGGTGTTAAGGATGATGTGCGGGTAGGCAGTGTTACCGGCATGTATGCAATAGTCCAGGGTCTGGGTGAAGCAGATAAGGTAATAACTATGTGAAATATTGTAATACCCCTTGCATTTGGCCAATACTCATGGTAGTATTAGCACTAACAGTAATAGTTACTAATTGAAAGGAAGTGCGATGATGGCAAATGTCAAAGGATCCCAGACAGAAAAAAACCTCCTGGCAGCCTTCGCAGGAGAATCCCAAGCCCGCAACAAGTACACCTTCTACGCCCAGGTTGCCAAAAAGGAGGGGTATGAGCAGATTTCCAAGCTCTTCTTAGAGACAGCAGATAACGAAAGGGCCCATGCCAAGCAGATCTTCAAGTACTTAGGCGGCTTAGGCAACACCATGGAGAACCTCAAGGACGCCGCCGACGGCGAAAACTACGAGTGGACCACCATGTACAGGGAATTTGAAGAAGTTGCCCGCAAGGAAGGCTTTACCGAGGTCGCCGATTGGTTCCATGAAGTAGGCGAAGTAGAAGAAGAGCACGAAAAGCGCTACCTGCAGCTGCTGGAAAATATCAAGGCAGACAAGGTCTTTAAGCGGGAAGAGCCCGTGGAATGGCGCTGCCTTAACTGTGGCTATGTCCATACCGGCACCGAGGCCCCCGAGCTTTGCCCCGCCTGCTTCCATCCCCAGGCCTGGTATGAGCTGCACGGTAAGAATTACTAAGCCAGAAACCAAAATAAGCTAGGAGGGGAAACATAATGTGGCAATGTGGTGTTTGTAATTTCATCCACCAGGGGGACGACGCTCCGGACAAGTGTCCCAAATGTGGCGCCCCCAAAGAGAAATTCTCTGCCCTGGCAGAAGATCGAGTTAGACTGATCCAGCGTTCCCGCTTGGGCAATGACCTACTCATGGAACTCAGCGGCCTCATGGATGCCATCGAGGAGCTGGCAGAAGTTGGCATCGAAGATGACCTGGACCCCGGTTGCGTCAAGTTGTACAAGGAGTGCAAGGACTTTGCCGTCTTTGCCCGCCAGTCCCTCAAGGCGGAAATCCAGACCCATATGAGCAAAGGTAAATGGGGCTAAAAGGCGAAGCATCTTCGCCTTTTTTCGTTTCATTTTGCAGGAATGCCAGTCGACCAAAAGAGAGCTTTAGTCTTAATAACCCCAATGCTAAGATTGAATTGGGGTAGTATCAAATCAAAGAAGACCCAGGCTCGACAAATTCAACACTAATAAAAGGGGGTTAATTTAAGTGCAATTTCTAAACGCTATTTTGGACTGGTTTGGCACGTTGCAAGGACCAATAATCACATTGATCGGCATCTTCCTTATCGCTTTGTTTTTGGCAAAGATAAAGGTCCTAGGTTCATTCCGGTCGGCGCTTTACATGGCATGCGGGCTCATTGGAATGAACGCAATCCTCGGCGTTTTTGCTAGCACCATGGTGCCGACAGTTATGGCGGTAATTGAGAAGACTGGTTTGCAGCTAACTATTATGGACATGGGGGTTTCTTCAACCCACTTATTTACCTTTGGTTTCCCAATGTACACGCTGTTCTTGCCCATTGGGCTTGCCGTAAACGTACTTTTGATTGTGCTAAAACTAACTGATACCTTTGACGTGGATATTTTCAATTACTTCATCTGGGGTATTACAGGTGTCATTGTGTACTACATCACTGGGGGCAACTTCGGCTTTGCTGTTTTGGCTTTTGTTCTTAACGAAGTAGTAGTCCTCAAGCTGGCGGACATCACTGCCCCCAAGATCCAAGAATTCTATGGGATGCCCGGCGTTTCCATTCCCCACGGCAATGCCATAGTCTTTGCTCCCGTTGGCATGTTTGTTGAGTTTGTCATCAACAGGATTCCTGGTCTCAGAAAAATCGACTTCAGCGCTGCCTCGGTGCAAAAGCGCTTTGGCAGATTGGTTGAGCCTTCTCTGTTGGGTTTTTTCTTGGGTGTGGTGTTCGGCATTGTTGCTGGACAGCCATCGGGCCAGGTCATGATGACAGGTGCGACTGTGGCCGCCTTTATGATTCTCTTCCCCAAAATGCTCAGCACTCTCATCGAGGGAATTACCCCGGTAGCCGAAGGTATGCGTAGCTTTAGCCAAAAGTACCTCAAACGAGACATCCATATTGGCCTCGATGCTGGTGTGTTGATTGGACAACCCGAGGTGCTTTCGACGGGTATTCTGTTGGTTCCCATTGTCCTCTTGTTGGCCTTTATCCTCCCGGGTAACCGTGTCCTGCCTCTGGCAGACCTGGCCATTGCCACTCCTTTCCTCATTACAGCTTGTATGCCTTACCATAAAGGCAACATGTTCCGGGGACTCGTTTCTGGCATCTTGGTTTTTGCCATTGCTCTGCTCATTACCACCAACTTGGCTCCAATCAATTCCTGGGTAGGTATTGAGAATGGGACCCCCATTGTGGAAAGTGGTCTATGGACCAGTGTTGGCGGCCTGTCCAGTCCGTTTAGCTGGGTTATCATCAAGCTATTCCAGCTAATTTCTGGCTTCTCTATTCCGGGCTAAGCAATTTTAGATAGGGCGCGGCCTAAAACCCGGTGCCACTACTCCTCAGTAAAGTCTATCATCGAAAGGGGGAAAGGATATTGACTAAGCGAATTGTTATTGCTTGTGGCTTCGGGGCTGTTACTTCTAAGACCTTGGTTGTCAAAATCGAGGACTATCTCAGAGAGCAGGGGATAGTAGCTAGCGTCGAAAATTGTCGCCTCCACGAATTGGAAGCGAAGGCAAACATGAATCACTACGCCTTGCTAATCACAACAACACCTATTACCAACACCTATGGCGTACCCCATATCATGGCTTCTGCCTTGTTGACCGGAGTGGGTGCTGATCAAGTCTATGAGAAAATCAAGGCTGCCCTTGAAGACTGATTAGAAATGGGATACTACCCCCTATTGCCAGATGTACTGACAGTATAACTATTCTAGATAATTGGGAGGTTGTTGTCTTATGACGTTGGTCACCCCTAATCTTGACAAGCTGTATTATGGAAACTACGGTGGTTGTTTTATTGCCGATGCCTTTACCGTTGTCTGTGACAGCCTCTATGAAGAGTATCAGAGGGTGACAGTCCAGCCAAAGTTCCTGACCCAATGCAGAGAGTTGGCAGCCAGGTATTCTCCTGTTAACATCCAAGTAGAAGGCAAAGCAATGCTCGGCAAGGATATTAAGCTTCATCAGGCAACCTTCAATCCTTATCCCATTATTGGTCATGCCCTCATGGCCAAGGAAATTGGTCGCCAAAGGGTGCTCTTTGCACCGCGACATACAGAAGAAGCCATTTTCTGCGCCAAACTTTGTGCTAGCCTAAATCTCCAACTGAAGATGAACCTGCCCACTTCCCTTAGGTGCATTCAAACTTTTACCCAGCTGCTGGAGGCCATGGGCGTAGAATTAGAGACAAAGCTGTGCGAAACCTTTGACCTCCCCGAAATGTATTCTTTTCAGGAATGGTTGGCTGCCCCGGATAAATCTTACTGCGTTTTTAGTCGCAGTAATGTTGGCCCCTTTCCCATGCCCTTGATGACCACTGCTTTTGCCGCGCCATATGGTACTGCCCTAAAGGAAAAGGCTGGCATCCCTAAGGCCATCGTAGTCCCTTGTATTTCCGGCAGCACAGCTCTTACGGTTTTAAAGCCATGGTTTGGGCAAGGCATCAAACTGTACACCGTTGAAATAGAAGACCCGGATATGTGGGAAGAGTTGGATAGCTTCTGTGGCGCTTTTACCAAAGTAATGCGGAACCGAACCCAGGATCGTGTATTGGCGCCAGAACTGGCCAATGCCTGGGATGAAGGAACTGTAGAGCGAGTATATATCACTAAGGGACAGGCTATTGAGGCCCTCAAGCAGGTTCTCAATCAAGAAGGGTCCGCCGACCTCTCCATTGAATCCGCCGCCGCTCTTTACCATGCAGCTCAATTAGAAGGGGATGTGCTGGTAGTATGTGGACCGCAGAGGATGGGGGCTGCACGATGAACAGAATCGACGTAACATTACGTAGGCTTTCCCAACGAGGAGAACTGGCATTCATCGGCTTGGCCCCCATCAGCCCGAATTCTATGGAAGAAAGCATTGAGATTGGAACAATGCTGGTGGAGTCAGGGGTGGATATCCTTATGTTTCACTTGCCCAACTTTATGCCTTGGATGGAGGGCACCGTATTACAAACAGCAGCAAGGCGCCCCCGCAACGCTGGGGTAACCCGCCATCAGGTCTTTGAGTTTGCCGGTGAGATGCGTAAGCGGTATCCCAATCTGCCCATTATTGCCATGACCCTCTATGATACCGTTATGACCATGGGAATGGATGAGTTCTTGGATCTTTCTGTCAAGATGAATATAGATGGTTTCGATCTGCCCAACTATCCCCTCAGCTATTTGGGGGACGCGCCCGGGTTTTTCCAGCGTACGCTTGAGCTGGAGCGGCACCTTATCTTGGCTATTTCCTATGAACTGGCGACTTCCCAAGAAGGTACCAGGGAGTATCAGTTGCTCAGCGAAATAATTAAGAATAGCCGCGGTTTTTCCTTTGTCATGAATGCACCCGGTGGTCAATCAGGTTCCAGTGTCAAGCTCAGTGGCGAGGAACTTACTGAAGCAGTCCAGCGTACCCAGTGCCTCTTGCGCCAGGCCAATAATCCTTCTGCCATCGCCATAGTATGTGGCATCTCTAGTGCCGATGACATTGCCACAGTACGGGCATCGGGAGCTGAGAGCTTCATGATTGGCAGTGCCTATATTGATAAACTTTTGAAGGGTGCCAGCCTTAAGACCGTATCGGATTATGTCAAGGGTATCAAGGCTATTACCCTTCCCCGGGGGTGCTCCCATTGAGTGAATTCGAGAAGATTTTTTTTGACCTTGAGGAACAGGGTAAAGGCGCAGTGGTGATTGAAATTCCCTTGACGTTGCCGGTGCCGGAGAGCCCTGTCCACACTGTATCTCTGTTGGCAGAAGGTGGCGCTGATGTAGTCCAGATTCCAGTGCCTCCGCGTCTGCCCTGGATGAATGGTCCATGGATCTTAAATCTATTAAAGAACGCCAGGGATAACGAGGTAGGCTGGCGCCAATCCTTTATTGCAATGGAAGCCATACGCAAGGCCTATCCCCAGGTAGAGCTGCAGCCAGTGGGTTTCTATGGCGGCATTTCTCGCATGGGTCAGGATAACTATGTAGCCCGCTGTAAGGAACTGGGTATCAGGGCTGTGGATGTGCCTGACTACCCTATGGTCCATGATCAGGACCCCACGGGCTTGGTCAAAGCCCTGCGTCACGAGGATATCGACTTTGTCACCATCGTTGGCACCGACTTGGCTATGGCAGAAGAGGGAACCCCAGCTTATAATACCTTGGTTAATTTAGTGAAGAGTTCCTCGGGCTTTATTTTCCTCTTGGCTGTAGCGGGTGGACGCACCGGGGTTCGGGATGATTTGGATTATAAAGGCTTGGAGCTGGCTAAGGTCCGGGTTTTGGACTTGCAGCGTCAGCTGAATATTCGTTGCCCGTTGGTTGCAGTCTGTGGCATCTCCAACCCCAACCAGGTAAGGACTATTGTCAAGGACATTGGATTGCATGTGATGTTTGGCAGTGCCTTTTCTGAAAAGCTATTAAAGGGCAGTGGAGATGGAGAAGTAGTTGACTTTGTTAGGGAGATGAAAGACGCTGCCAGCTAGGCGGGTTGACTGCCGAACTTCCTGGGAGGATTAGAAATGAAAAAAAACACAATAATTTTTGACCCAACGTTAACAGTGGTAAATCTGCCGGCAGCTTCCAGAACAGAAGCACTCGAGATATTGGTAAAGCCACTGCTGAAGCGTGGTTATGTCACAGATAGGTATTTCCAGCAGGTAATTCAAAGGGAAGACGAATTCCCTACTGGCCTAATCTTTAAGCATATCACTGTTGCATTGCCTCACGCAAATCCTGAAGACGTGCTGCAATCGGCCTGTGTCATAGGACGTTGCCAGGAGTTTGTCCCTTTTGGTAGTATGGAGGCCCCGGACAAAGATATCCCTGTTGAGTTAATTCTTGTCCTTGCCCTCAACGATTCCGATGCTCACCTTACCATGCTTAGCAAGTTAATGGACTTATTTAGTGACGAAGAACAGGTAGAGTCAATACGTTCTGCAACCAATAGAGAGGAATTGTGTAAGATCTTTACTGACACTTTCTGGCTGCAAGATTTGGAAATGGAGGAAAGGCAATGAACCGAATGTCAATAGGCCTCGCTGATATGAAGAATCGGAAGGAAAAAATCCTTGTGGGTTATTTCCCGTTGGCCGACACAATTCTAGAAGGTAATGATGTGGAGTGGGCAAAGAAGTATTTTGCCAATGGCGTCACAGTGCTGGAGATGGGATTTCCCTACGAAGACCCGGTCCTGGACGGCAAGACAGTAACAGACTCAATGAACCGCGCCCTTTCTCATGCCACCCTGGACGATGTGTTTGATATCATCAAAGATATACGTAGGGAATGCCCCGACAATATTTTGCAGATAATGACCTACTTCGGCAATATTGAAAAGTACGGGATAGCCAGCTTTGCCCAGCATTGTGCCAACTGTGGGGCCGATGCCGTGTTAGCCCCGGATACCCCGCGGGAAAAATATAGTGAATTGGATGCCGAACTGGGTAAGCATGGGCTAATATTTCTGCGCTTTTCGGTATACAATTTGACTGATAAAGTAGTTGAAGATATTAAGCTCAATGCCAAGGGCTATATCTTTCAGCAAGCAGTGGATGGAATGACCGGGATCGTAGAAGGTGTCTCGGACCAAGTCGGCAATAACATCCAGCACTTGCGGGGGGCTGGCGTCACAACTCCAATCATTGCGGGCTTTGGTATCTCTAGCCATGAGCAGATTGCCAAAGCCTTGGCCATGGGTGCCGATGGCGTTGTGGTAGGCAGTGCCATTGTATCCCACATCATGCAGGGTGATGGCGAGGCTTATATTGCATCCCTAAGGGCAGCATTGAGGGAAGAGGAATAAATTCTATCAGCAGCTCTGGGTTGGTTTCAGCCGACCCTTTGCTGCATTTTTAGCAGGTCAGGAGAATGGGTTGATTGGAGCTGAAGACATTGACGACCATTACCGGCCGTTGCATTAAACTGCTCAGGGTTCTGGTGGAAGAAAAACAGCCCATTACTGTCAAGAGGATAGCTCAAAGAATTGGCATTAGTGAGCGCACTGTCCGTTACGATAGTGTCGTGCTGGCCAACTGGCTAGAGGAGAATGGCATCACCATGCATAGGCGGCCTCGGGTGGGTTACTACCTGGAGGAGGAGGCAAAGGATGCAGCGCGCCAGCTGATGAAGGCTCGGCATTATGAGGGCAGTGACAGCATGTACTACTACACCGCCAGGGAACGCAGGGAGAAAATCATTGCATTAATCCTCAGTGGT
>DAIOXA010000008.1:0-6421 GCA_036758185.1 Bacillota bacterium | reverse complement strand
CATCACCATCCAGGACATTATGAACCACTTATATGTCAGTAAATCCACCGTCCTCCGCGACATGGTTGATGTGCGCCAATGGTTTTCCTCCCGGGGCATTATGTTGAGAAGTCAACCCAATCAAGGCATAAAGCTACAGGTCAGCGAATTGGAGTGGCGAGACTTGGTAGCAGATTGGACCATGGAAATTGTTGAAGAAGAGGATCTTTCCCGAAATCTATTGGAAATACTGGTGGCTAACAGCTTTGATTCTCCCAGATCCCATGATATTTTGAAGTACCTTGATAAGATAATCACGATTACCAACTTTAAGGCCATACGGGAGGGAATTGCCAAAGCCTGTGAGCAATTGGGGGTCCAGCTGTCGGATATCGCCTTTCTCAACCTCCTAATTCACGTTGCCATCGCCATGAATAGGCAGATCTGCAGCAAGCAAATATTCATGACCGAAAGCAAACTGATAGAGCTTCAACAGCACCGGGCTTTCCGCGTCGTTGACCGCGTATTTTCTCCGCTGTTTGCTCAGCACGATGTTCAACTTCCCCCCAGCGAGATAGGATACATCACAATCCACCTCCTCAGCGCCCCGAAATTGCGGCGAGAGAATGACAGTGAAGGGAATGCCTTGGTCGACGAGATGATCGAGATAGTCCTTGGTCATGTCCAAAGGGTCTATCTTGTCGACCTGCGACACAACACGAATCTTATCCGCGGCCTAGAACTGCATTTGCTGCCTGCAATCTTTCGGTGCAAGTATGCCATCCCCGCCCATAACCCATTACTTGACCTAATAAAGAATGATTACTCTATGACCTATAAGCTGTGTCATGATGCCATGAAAGAAATAGAGCAGCGCTATGGCATTGCCTTTGATGAAAATGAAATCGGTTTTATTGCTGTGCATGTCGAAGCGGCCCTTAAGTCTTTTCGAGGACCTTTAGTGTCCAACTACAGTAATGTAGTGCTTATCTGTGCATCGGGGCTGGGTACAGCAAAGATTCTTGCGGCTAATATTCGAAGCAAATTTCCCAGTTTGTGTATTGCCGCGGAACTCTCAGTAATGGATGTGGCAAATTATGATTTTGCCGATATTCACTTTGCCATATCCACTGTCCAGCTGCCCATGCCGCTACCTGTTCCTGTACTGCAAGTAAAGGCGGTCCTGGGCTATCATGATATCCGGCTCATCCGCTCCTTCCTCCAGAACAGGAACAATGTAGAGCCAGATCTTCAGCAGCTGTTGCATGTGATAGAAGAGAATTGTGATGTGCGGGATAAGGCTATTTTGGAAGAACAGCTGAAGGCCTATTTTCAGTTAACGGCTAACAAGGATGTGGCCAGGTCACCTGTAATGCCAAAGCTGCTTGGCAATAAAATTCTTGTTAAGCAGAGAGTCTCTAATTGGGAGGAGGCTGTGCGACAATCCAGCCAGATTTTGTTAGAATACGGGGATATTCGCCCCGGCTATATCGATGCCCTAATAGAAGTCAAGGACAGATACCAGCAGTACTCATTTATTGGTCCAGGAGTTTGTATGCCCCACGCCATGGATTTTGATAATGTAAACCGCCTTGCCATATCCTTTTTAACCATGCAAGCCCCCATTTCTGTGGACATAGGGGATGGGTCGCCTCAACCCATATGGCTTATGATACCTTTGGCAATGCCGGATATGGAATCTCACCTTCAACTCCTGAGGGAAATCAATGCCCTAATCAATTTCCAACCTACTTTCGCCCAAGACATCGCCAATTGTTGTTCCGCTAAGCAAATAATTGCCAAGCTCTCTCAGCAGCTGGAAGTATTGTGACAATAGCTCTTTTCCGGTTCATGACCACAACAAAAAGATGCCGTACTGGTCATGCTCTAGTACGGCATGGCGTTTTTCATGCTCTAAACAATGCATTTCATCGACATCTACCAATAACCCTATAATAAGGCACGGTTTTTTGGTATATTTTAATCATAAAACATTTGGAGGAGAAGCTATGCCAAGACTAAAAGATAAGGCCCAGGCCCTTCAGGCCCAGCTGGTGCAATGGCGCCGCTGGTTTCACCAGCATCCCGGTGTCGGGTTTGAGGTAGAAGAGAGTGCACAATTCATCGCCGACAAGCTGAGAAGTTGGAATGTCGAAACCGAGATGGAGGTGGGGCGTACCGGCGTTGTGGGCATCATTCGCGGCGGCAAGCCCGGTCCCACCATCGCCGTGCGAGTGGATATAGATGCCCTGCCCTTGCAGGAAGAAAACACCCACGATTATACTTCCCTCTATCCCGGCAAGATGCACGCCTGTGGCCACGACGGCCATGCCGCCATCGGCCTGGGCGTAGCCAAGCTACTGGCGGAGCACCGGGAGCACCTCCAGGGCAATGCCGTGATTATTTTCCAGCCTGCCGAAGAGGGGCTGGGGGGCGCCAAGGAGATGATCAAGGACGGAGTCTTACAGCGTCACAATGTGCAGGCCATCGTCGGTGGCCACATCGGTACGCTGTCGCCGGACCTATCCCTGGGCCAGGTTGGCGTCTGTTATGGTCCCATGATGGCTGGCACCCATGAATTTCAGGCAGAAATCATCGGCAAGGGCGGCCATGGTGCCAAGCCCAACGAGACTATAGACCCAGTGGTAATCAGTGCTGAAGTGATCAGCGCCTGGCAACGCATCGTCAGCCGCGAGCTCTCGCCCCTCCACCCCGGCGTCCTCACCGTGGGCGAAATCCAGGGCGGGTCCATGCACAACATCATTCCAGAGAAGGTAAGGTTGAGGGGTACCCTGCGCTATTTTCACGACGAAGTCAGGGCAATCCTCCTCCAGCGTCCCCAGCAAGTGTTGGCGGGCATCTGTCAGTCCTGGGGCGCGCAGCACACTTACAAGGTCAACGATGGTTGCCCTGCCCTGATTAACGACAAGGACTTTACAGCCTTTTTCGCCCAGGTGGCCCAGGATGTGGTGGGAAAAGAAAATCTTAAGGTGTTGGAATACCCCACCATGGGCGGCGAGGACATGGCCTTCTTCCTTCAAGAAGTACCTGGCGCCTATTACCTTATTGGCGCCGGCAACCCCGAAAAGGGCATCATCTACCCCCATCACCACCCCCGCTTTGACATCGACGAAGAAGTGTTGTGGCAGAGCGTGGCTCTACTGGCACAAACCGTTTGGCTATACACCGACAAAAAAATCAGTACAAATAAAACGAAATAGCTGTCTCAAGCGTCATATATAATACAGGGGTGGTGTTCATCGGGGGAGGGGAAGAGTTATGCGTAGCATTTGGCTGCATAGAATTGGATTTGTCCTGGCTGGGGTAGTGACGGTGGGCGCTCTGCTTGCGGGCTGTGGCCCCCAAAAGTTGCCCCTTACCTTGTGTGCCGAGCCGGAGATAGCCCACCACGATCAAGATATAATCATCGCCCTAGACAATCCCGCCGAAATTACCCTCTTTCTGCCCTCCGCTTGGACCGGATTGGCGGTTTACCGTATGCTGCTACCCGAGACCTGGGCTGAATACCACTATCCCCAAGGTTCCCCGGCAATGCATACCACTTCTCAAAAAAAGATCGAGTATTGCATTCCCGCCGGGACCTTGGAGCCTGGCACCTATAAGCTGACCCTGCAGGGCAGGACTGGTGAGGAGGGCGCCCCCTTTTCTCTGGAGGTCAACCTCACCGTTTCTGAACCGGCGGAATATGGTAGCCCCCATCATTTCCCACCAGGAACTCCCCAAACTAATATACTGAGATTTTCTGGAAATACTAGTGTTATGTTTACTTTTCTTCACTTTATCCTTATAATTGTAGTTAAACCATATGGAGGTGGGCGCCTTGGAGCCAAGATCTAAGAAACATAAGAGCAGTTTCGTCAAGAGGATTTCTCGCTGGTTTGCCAAGCTAAGCAAAGTAAAGAAAGTCGCACTAATTACTATAGCCGTGCTTCTGGTCACAACCACCGGCGCCAGTGCTTGGTATTATAACCGCCTTACCGACATGGAGGGAATATTCTCCGATGTCACCTGGCCTGGCGATGAGGACGACACCGATAGTGGCCTGACAATTGACGAGGCCTTTAAGGACAAGATCATCAATATTGCCCTCCTGGGTTTTGACAGCGGTAAATACGGTGAGAAGGGTAGGAGGACCAAAGAGTATGATGGCGTTACCTACAAGTATACAGGTCTTGTCGACACAATCATGGTGGCTGCCATCAATATTGAGACGGGAGATATCGACATCGTCAGCATCCCCCGGGACAGTTACGTTGGCATCTACAATCGTCGTGGAGGTAAGGAGAAGGTTAACGCAGGAAATTACTGGGGCTTTTTCTACGGAGTTCCCGGCATCGATCACCCAGTGGATGCCGGCATAAAATCCCAGGTGGAGACCATAAGTATTGCCCTGGGCGGTGTCAAGATTCACTATTACGCCACCGTCGACATGGATGCAGTAATTGAGATAGTGGACATAATGGGCGGCGTCTACCTAGATGTTCCCCAGCGCACCTATCATAGGTATGGCCGGGTAATTGCCGAGCCAGGTTACCAGTGGTTTAGCGGCAGGAGGTTCCTGGATTATGTGCGCAGCCGCCAGGCTGCAGGCGGCGACTATCAGCGGGCCAACAAACAGCAGCAGGTCATGCTCCAGGTCTTTGACCAGTTTAAAAAGGCCAACAAGTTAGTAAATGCGCCCCAGGTCCTCACCAGTGTACGCGATAATGTCAATACCAACCTCTCCCTGGAACAAATTATGGCCCTGGCCCTGTTTGGTACCCAGAAGGTCAATACCTCCGCCATTGAAACCCACATCCTCCAGGGTAGCATGGAATGGGGCCGTATCCCCGGCAGCCAAAAATCTAATTGGTATTACCTCGTCGACCACAAGGCCCAGGCCCAATTGGTCCGGGATATATGGGGAATTATAATCACTCCGACCCCTGCCGATGTATTGCTGCCGAGCCTGGAGGACCCCTCAGACCTCAGTGATTACCCCAGTGACAGTGATGAGTACTATCCCGAAGATCCCTTCGACCCTACCAATGGGGAAGATATTCCGCCCCCAGACCCCGGTAATGAAGGTGACAACGATGATGACCCGGGAGAAGGCAACCCCGAAGACTGGGGCAGCAGCGAACCCTAAACGCACCAACGTCCCTTGCAGTACGATGCTCCCCTTTGAGTAGATACCTGAAATACTAAATTCAGGACTACGCAAGGGGGAGTTTTTGTGGGTAGGGGCACCGATATCTAGTACTCCTCATTATTGCCAATGCAAGGCCTCATCCATTATAATCAACATGAGGTAAGATTCTCTATTTTTTCTCGCTCTTGCCGATTATCTGCTTAGGCAACTTAATTTTCACCCATGGTGATAGGACTCATACGTATCGTAAAATGAACGGAGGGAGCTAATGTATCAAGTACTCAGTCATTTTGTCGTCACTAACAATTTAATCTTCGAGCTGCTGGTATCCCTAGCCATTGCTTTTGTTACAGCTTGGCTGATCTCGGTCCTCTACAAACGGACTCACAGAGGCCTAAATTATGAGCACTCCTTCATCTCATCCTTGGTCTTAGTTGCACCAATTGTAACTACCATAATGTTTTTCATTCAGGGGGATTTGGTATTATCCTTAGGCCTGGTTGGATCGCTATCCATCATCCGCTTTCGGACGCCCATCAAGGATACCCGGGACATGGTGTTCTTATTTTGGTCCATTGCCACGGGGCTTGGCGCCGGTACTTATAACTGGTTGACGGTGGGCGTGGCATCCCTATTTATTGGGATTGTGGTCATTACCCTCTATTTACTGCAGTTTGATCGCGTCCAGCATTCAGACTATGTCCTGATCCTCAGCGGCAATGAACCCTGCGATTCTGGGGCAATTGGTGGGGTGGTAGGTAGCTATTCCCAGGGATCCCGGATTAGATCCCGGGAGACCGATGAAGAAGTCTGGGAAATCGTCTTTGAGTTGAGCTTTAAGCGCCCGGCAGATGTCAAGATTGATTCCATGCTGGCGCAACTCCGATCCATAGATGGTGTAACCAGAGTTTCGTTGTTGGCGCCTCAGCTCGCCCTGCCCATGTAAGGAGGTGAACATATTTGAGTGCCTTGGAAAAATACGCTGCCGAGAACTTATGGCGTTATGAACTCAAGTATCGGATTAATCTTTGGCAGTATAACCAGGTAAGGTTGGCCCTGGCGCCCTATATGAAGAAAGACAAATACACTCTCAGGGCGCCGCACCAGAAATACCTGGTGCGCAGCTTGTACTATGACTCACCGGATTATATGTCCTATAAGGAAAAGGTAGATGGAAACTTCGGGCGTATCAAAATGCGCTTGCGCACCTATACAGATAACCCTGAAGAGAGGGGTCCCGTCAGGGCTGAACTCAAGACTAGGCGGGGCAATACCATGGTCAAGTATTGG
>DAIOXA010000007.1:5457-20962 GCA_036758185.1 Bacillota bacterium | reverse complement strand
GGTATGCCAAGAGCCGAGCGTCGGGGGCAACCCCTTTCAGCAGACCGTTGGCAGCTATAGTTCCGGCGACGTGGGTCCCGTGGGAGGTAGCACCCCCCAGTGGATCATCAGGCCACGGTGCGCCCGGGGGTGTTTCTTGGGGGTCGGGATCGTTATCGACAAAGTCCCAGCCCTTGTACTGGCCGAAGGCATGGGCCAGGTCGGGGTGGCTATAGTCGACGCCGGTGTCGATGACGGCAACAGTAACCCCTGCACCGGTAAAGCCACTGTTCCAAGCACTCTCTGCGCCAATATATGGTGCGCTGTCAATTATCTGCGGAGAAAAACCAGGCTCTTCTGTGACGGTGTACTGGATGTTGGGATATACCGCCTTTACTCCCGCAAGGGCACTCAGCTGAGGGATGGAGTTGATTGGTAAGTCCAGAGACATTCCTGAAAGTACGTGGTAGTACTCTCTGTTTAACTGGACGCTGGTAAGCTTGCCCAACTCTTGCAGGACCCGATTTTGCTCGGCTTTTATATTGCCTACACTCTGGTTACGCCCAGTATGTTTTGCCTCCAGCATGGAGATGGTGTCCAATTCCACAATTACAGTAATATCCTCCTGAGAGGAAAAGTCATATTGTCCGTAGATTGACGCCAGCTTTACCGGGCCATTGGGCCTGGCAGCCGCCCCCGTTCCTGCCAGGGAAACAATAAGAACAAGGATCATGAAAAACGTCAGCAGCCGAATTCCTTTTTTCATTTTTGTTCTCCTTTCCCAAATATACTCTTGGACCATAAAGCTATTGAGCAGCATCCCTCCCAATAATGGTGTACAGCAATGCGATAACCATATATTACCTCCTGGCACCATCTGTAGACTAATTATATACTAGGCAGGTGCAAATTTCAACCAAGATTTTGTATATATGATATAATCAGATAATATGACATGAATCGACATAATTTCCCCTAAGAACATCTAAAAAAAAGGCCACCGATAGTCATTCAGTGGTTTTGTAACCTTATGCAAATTCTCAATTTATCCGGGGCTCTCCAGTTTCTCCGGGGTCTTTAATCCTTAGTTACAACCGTCAGCAAGCTTACGACAGCATAGATTATCCCGATTACCAGGAATATACTCAGCATTCCCACTCCCATCACTTCCAAGGAATTCAGGAAATTGGCATAGGCAGTGTCCCAACAGTAGTTAGCAAACATATTATCTCCATCCTTCTTTCTAGAATAGCAGAGGAACCAGAGCCAGGATGATACCCCCGGCAACCACCGAGGCGATCTGGCCCGCTACATTAGCGCCAACTGCATGCATCAGGAGGTGGTTCTGATCGTTGGCCTCCAAACCCATTTTTTGCACCACCCTAGCGGACATGGGAAAGGCGGAAATGCCGGCAGCCCCCACCATGGGGTTGATCTTGTTCTTACCCTTGAGGAAGAGGTTGAGGAATTTGGCAAATAGCACGCCGCTGATGCTATCGAAGACAAAGGCAAAGAGTCCCAGGGCCATGATGAGCAGGGTCTCCCAGGTGAGGAACTCCGAAGCCTGCATTTTATAGGCAATGGTAATCCCCAGAAATAAAGTTATTAGGCTGGCCAGCACGTTCTGGGCTGTCTTGGAGAGGGTTTCCAGCTTGCCACATTCCCGAATGAGGTTGCCAAACATCAAGAAGCCAACCAAGGCAACGGAAGCAGGTGCCACCAGTCCGGCAACGATGGTGACGATGATGGGGAAGAGAATCCGTGTAGTCCGGGATACCCCCCTGGGATTATATTCCATCTTCATGGCCCGTTCCTTCTCATTGGTAACCAACTTTATGGCAATGGGCTGAATGATTGGGACCAAGGCCATGTACGAGTACGCCGCCACGGCAATGGCCGAGAGATAGTTGCTCTTAAAGACATTGGCCACCAAAATTGCCGTGGGTCCATCGGCGGCGCCGATGATGGCGATGGATGCAGCATCCCTTAGGTCAAAGCCCAGCAAAGACGCCACAGAGAAGGTAAGGAAAATGCCAAACTGGGCTGCCGCGCCAAAGAGCAACATGCGGGGGTTGGACAGCACCGGGCCAAAATCGATCATCGCCCCAATGCCGATGAACAGGAATAAGGGCAGAGCCTCGGCGGCTTCAATGCCAATTTCAAACATCCAGGCAATGATTCCCGTGGTCTCGCCAATTCCAGGCATCACCTGGTTAAGGACGCCGGAAAAGGGCATGTTGACAAGGATGGCGCCAAAGCCCATGGGCAGCAAAAGGGAAGGCTCCATATCCTTTTTGATGGCCAGGTAGATGAGAAGTCCTCCCAGCACCATCATGACAATCTGAGGCAAGGTAATAGAAGTAATACCGCTAATCAGGACTTCCACATTCATCATCCTTCTCCAGTAGATTCTTAGAGAGCTTATCCTCTTTCCCGACAACAAACCTCCTATAGCTTTAACTCATCCCTCACCCTTTGTTGGCTGCCAGCTTCTCCAGTCCATTCATATAGCCGCGGAGTGCCGTGGGGATATCTACGCTACCGTCGGCCTTCTGATGGTTCTCCAGCAGAGGAATCAAGATCCGGGGCGAGGCGATGGCGGTGTTGTTCAAAGTATAACAGAACCTGGATTTACCGTCACTGTCCCTGTACTTTATGTTTAGCCTCCGGGTCTGGTAGTCATTGAGGGTGCTGCAGGAATGAGTCTCACTATAGGCATTACGACTAGGCATCCAAGTCTCAACTTCATGCTTACGGACCTGGCCGGCGCCAATCTCCCCTGTGCAGGCCAATGTCACCCGGTATGGCAACTCCAGGGCCTGTAGGATCTCCTCGGCATTGGCCAGCAGCTCATGGTGCAACTTTGCTGCGACATCGTCATCGGCCTCGCAGAAGATGACTTGCTCCACCTTCTGGAATTGGTGTACGCGGTACAAGCCCCGGGTGTCCTTGCCATAGGTCCCAGCCTCCCGGCGAAAACAAGTGGAGAGAGCGGTATAGCGCAGAGGCAGGTCCCGGTACGAGAGAATCTCATCCTGATGGTACGAAACCACGGGCACCTCCGAAGTCCCCACTAAAAACAGCTCGTCTTCCGGCACGGCATAGGCCTGCTCCCGGCCCAGGGGGAAGTAACCTGTCCCCGTCATGGGCCGCTCCCGGACCAACACCGGCACCGTTAAGAGATTAAAGCCCTTGGCCACCAGGTAATCCAGGACAAACCGGGTCACCGCCAGCTCCAGCAACGCCCCTTCATTCTTTAGCATGTACGAGCGGCTGCCGGCAATGTTAACGGCCCGGGGAATGTCTACTAACCCCAAGGCTTCGGCTAACTCCAAATGATCCTTAAATTCAAAATCAAACTTAGGGATCTCCCCTACCCGGCGAATCTCCACATTGTCCTCTTCACCCCTGCCGATGGGAACCTCGGGCAGTGGCACACTGGGCACAAAAAGCATCAGCTCATCGTACTCCTCCTTGACAACCGAAAGCTTGCCTTCCAACTCACTGATCTCTTCCTTGAGATCTCGGACCCGGGCCACACCCTGCTCCTGTTCCGCACCCGGTAGCCCGGGTATTTCCCGGGAAAGGCTGTTTCGTTCACCCCGCAGGGAGTCCACCTTGGAAGTAATGGCCCTGACATCCTCGTAAACTGCCAGCAGCCGGTCGATATCCACTGCTATGTTCTTATCCAGGGCTGCCTTCTTGACTACATCGGGATTGGCAACTATAAATTTAATATCCAGCATATTACCACCTCCATAATAATAAAACCCGTCCCAATAAACCCAGGGACGGGACAACCCGCGGTGCCACCCATTTTAACCAAAAACGGCTCACTCTACGCACTGTTAACCATGTGCAACGGCCCGACTCATCGCCGGGATCTCCGGGGCGGAATTCACAGCAACACCTGACCGACTTTTCAGCACCGCCGGCTCTCTAGACAAGCGCTAATCTGCTACTGCTCCCCTTCAGCGAAGGATATGCATTTTCCCTATTCTACCCCATACGCTCCATGCAATGCAAGCTTCCCAGCATAAATCTATACAAGCCACAAAAAATAACCCCCGGACTAGCCGGAGGCATTAGCTTTGCTTTTCTTTTGTTCCCTGCGATCTGCACCCAAGAGCAACAAACCGACCAGGAACAGCACCAGACCCGATGGCAACAGCCAGTGGACATTAGTTCCCGTCACCGGCAAGCTGGGCTCTTCCTCCTCGGGATCCTTTGGGTCTGTAGGGTTTAGGTCTCCTGGGTCCTGGGGCAGGGCGTCAGATAGCTGATAAATCCGGAACCCAACCGTGATTGTCTGGCCCTGACACTGGCTACCCGCCGTAGTGGGCAAAGAAATCTCCATGGGAACTAGTTCTGTCGAGCCAGGGGCAAAGGAACCCAAGTTTATTGCCTTTAGGCCGCTTAAGGGACCAGAATAGGCAGTACTAATATCTATCTGTAACCCCTCATAGAATAGCTTACAGCTGTCGTCTCCCCCAAAATCGGCACTTATCGCCAGGATAAAGGATTCACTGCTATTATTCACAACCTCGAGGGCTGCGTTCTTCCTGTCTCCCGGAGCCATGTTCTCTATGCCAAATATAGGTTCACCGCTGACAATGCGAATGCCCGAACTGTCAGCTACGACGGTAAAGTCAGTGGCATAGGCTACAGGGATCCCTGGCAACAAGCCACCTGAAATTAGCAGGAAGGCGCACAGCATTATGACAAAACCTGTTACCTTCCTGAGCATGGGATACCCCCATTCAACTACTCTAAATCTACTTTGTCGCTGCCGGTTCTTTCCTTCTGGGCAGCTCTTTTCTTGTCTTCTTCTTCGGCATATTTCCATAGGCTACGTCCCTCTAGGAAAAGAATTATGGCGGCAGGGATGATAATCATCACCAGCAGCCCCTGTCTGCTTTGGCTGAATACCAGAATCCGCCCCAACCAGGGTATTGCCAGGGCCACAACCCCGATTACCCTGTCGGCAGGAACAGTTCCTGAGTCCACCACATTGTTGGCGTCACCCTTGGTCACAAATTCCAGGCCATCCTTAGCCTCAATGCCCACAATTCTGTGGGATACGGCTCCCTGGGGCGCGGCAAAGGTGATGATGTCCCCCTCCTGCAACAGGGCCGAGTCGACGGGTTTAACGGCAACCAGGCTACCAGTGTCAAAGGCGGGACTCATGCTGCCGCTGAGAACGGCGAAGAATCTATAGCCCATCGCCGTCGGCGGTCCCCCGCTGATGCGACTCTGGACCAGAAAGAAGACCAAGCCTGCCAGCAGGACTAGGAGGATGACGAAGAACATATTGCCCATTGCCCTTGCCAACTTGCCGACCACACTCCCGTAATGCTTAGGGCGGTGCGACAAGGCCTCGTAGGCATGGCGCTCCGCCCGGGTCATCATTGGCATTTGGCTCTGGTTGCTTACCTCATTGCAGACAGATGAAGGGCTATGCGGGGACTCAGGTGCCTGATCTTCTGCTCTAGTCATGCCAATTAGGGAAGAGGCGCAACGTCAGTCCAGTCAATAGCATCAGGATCCTGGTGAGCTACCTGGGTGGCGTCGACAACTAATGTGCCGGTAAAGTTCGCTCCCTGATAAGCATTGCCTACATCTTTAGGTAGACGGAAGTAAAGAGTTATGTTTGCGGTAGCGCCTGCAGTTAGTTGCGCTGCATCTGAGTACCCGAATTCGTTCAAATCACTCCAAAGCACATTGTCAAGGCTTACTTGCAACACCTCACCCAAGGTTCCTGATCCTGTAAAGCTTAAGCGATAGTACATAGCCAGAGTTCCGGCATTCTGAATGTTGATTGGCCATGTTACAGATTCGTCAACGCCCCAACCCGGCGCGATGTTTGCAACTGTAAATTCGGTTGCTGGCGTCACTCCTAAAATAACGGTTCCAGCGGTAAATGTTGCAGCCACCTCTTCCCGGTCAGTAAACCAAGCGAAGGTTGCGCCGCCCAGCAATGCAGCGGCAAGAGCGATAATCAGCATGCTCACAACGATGTTTTTCCTCACAACTAATACACCCCCATATTTTTTCGGACAGCCATATTCCAAAGCTTGTCCAGCTATGATTATAAAGGCGGATTCTGACAGGATTCTGACAGAAAAAGACGCCTCCGGCGTCTTTTGTTTCTATCCTAACTAAACCTCTCCCCATACAACTTCTTGTACAGCCCCCGAGTGGAAACAGCTGGTTCCATGTCATATTCTTCCCGCAGTATCCTTACTAACCAGCGGTAATGCTCCACTATCCCCGCGCTGTCATCAAGCTTGGCATAGCAGCGCAGCAGCTGGTTATTGCCCTCCTCGTCATAGGGGACAAAGTCCAATAGCATTCTCAGCGGTCCCACCGCATTTTGACAATCCTGTACAGCTAGATACCGGGCGACATAGGTCCGAAGAACAGTGCTCAGCCTGGAGCGCAGATCCGCTTCCTGCTCCATGGCCCAAAGATAGCCCTGCCCCTTAAGGAACCCCTTGCTAATTAGCTGACCTGCCTTTTCCACCTGGGAGTAATCCATATCGGCCTCATTACACCTGCTGAGAATATCTTGAACAAGAAAGTAATCGCAGGCACAATCCGAAATCGTAAGGCAATATTTGCTTGCAGCATACTCCAACTGGACAGTTCCCTCCAGAGAAGAGAATATATTGCGCAGCTTGCATACAGCGGTCTGCAATATTGGCAGTCCCCGCTCGGGCTCATAATCCGGCCACAACTCCTCTAGAATTACCTCCTTGTGAATTCCCACCTGATGATTCACCAACAGATAACAGAACAGTTCCTCGGCCGTTGAACGCCCCCACCGAACAGGCCTGCCGCTAATCTTTACTTCCAATCCACCAAAGCACTGAATCTCCAAGGAACCCTTCCCGCTAACTCTAGGGACATTGGCGGCATCGATAATCCGTTCCACCAACAGCTGAAAGCGCCTAGAGCTGATAGGTTTTAACAAATAGTCCAGGGCATTGAGCTCGAAGGCTTTTACAGCATACTCGTGATAGGCAGTGATGAACACCACCCGCAGGGTAGGAATCAATTCCAGCAAGTTCTCGGCCAGGGTAATCCCGTCCATTCCAGGCAGCTCGATGTCAACAAAGGCCAGCTGCGGCCTAAGTACAATCGCCCCCTCCAGGGCATCTCTGGCATTGTTGTATGTGTTGACCACGTCAATAAAGCCCGTACCCTCCACCATAGTCTTGATATCCTGCAACACTAGACTCTCATCTTCGACAATAATGGCGCTGACCACTATCATACCTCTTCCTCCTCCCTTGTGGAAGACAATGGTACTAAAAAGGTCACCGTTGTGCCCTGGCCAGGAGAACTAGTGATACTAAGGCCCTTCCCATAATGCCCAAGTAGCCTCTTGTGGATATTGGCCAAACCGACGCCCGGTTTCTCCCGGACAGGCAACATGCTATCCCCTGGATTTAGAGCCATCCCTACTCCATCATCGCAGACAGACAGATGCAATTCTTCGCGGCCCCTCACAATTCTGAGCAGGACGCTACCACCTGCAGGCAAACTGTATATTCCATGGCGAATGGCATTCTCCACCAGAGGCTGCAAGATGAGGCGGGGGACCTCTACCCCCGAATAGTCGTCGGCAACTAGCTGGAAATCCAACCTGCTTCCCATGCGTGCCCTTTCCAGGGCAACATATGCCTGAATCAGCTCAATTTCCTTAGCCAGAGGGACCATTTCCTCAGTACTGGAAGAACTAAAACTATGGCGCAAGTAATCACTGAAGTCGACGATAAGGTCCCGAGCCTTCAGGGGCTCCGAGATGATGAGGGCGGCAATGACGCTAAGGGAATTGAATAAGAAGTGGGGCTTAATCTGGGCCTGAAGGCAGGCGAACTCAGAAGCTATTGCCTTATCCACCGACTGCTTCAGGTCGACTAAAATCTGCACTCGCGCCAACAGCTCCTCTTTTTCAAAGGGCTCGGCCAGGAAGTCGTTGGCCCCCGCCTCAAAGGCCAGGTCAATATCTTGAATGGCAGTCTTAGCCGTCAACACCAAGATCGACAGTTCCTGAGCAGAGCGGATGCGGCGAATCTCCCGACATATATCGTACGCCGTTTGCCCCGGAAATAACAGGTCCAACACGACGAGGGAAATGGTGGAGTCCCTGATTTTGTCCATGGCCTCCTTGCCAGTGCGCACCGCCGTGACGGTAAATCCCTTGGCCCCCAAAACACTAGCTGTTGCGCCCAGATCATACGGGCTATCGTCAATGATGAGAATGTGAGGCCCCGGCCCAGGGATAGAATTAATATCACTGTCCTCATTCCACAGGTGTTGTGCTGTCAGCTCTTCCCCAGACTGAAGGGCATCGTCGGGAGCAATGGGCAGGGTAAAGGTGAAGGCGACCTTATCAGCAACCTCAACGTGGATTGTTCCGCCCTGGAGGGCAACTAACTGCCTAATAAGGAGCAGAGGGGCTTCGGATGACTGAACATTATTGCCATCGTTTCCCTCTGGGTAATTGTAAAGCATTGCAGTAGCCGCCGGGGACGGCTCGCCACTTCCCGCCACCTTTACGCTGATAAATCCACCGTCTACCGCAGCGGTCAGCTCAACACTGTCCTGGGCATGCTGTACGCCCTTTTCCATGAGGATGTAGAGCACTTGGTAGAGCCTGGCCTCATCGGCATACATTAGGGGCAAGTCGGGATGCAGCATAACCTCAATGGGCTTTTGCATGTCCTTGCCCGCCAGCTTCAACACCGAAATGACATTTTCGGCAACGGTAGGCAAACTCACCGGCACCAGGTTAAGGGGCATATCGCCCCGCTTGAGCAGGGAATAGTCCAGAAAATCCCTGACTAAGTTGGTGGCCCTGGTACCCATTGTCCTAATTTGGTTCAGCTGTTCTTGTTGGGACGTGGCACTAATCTCAGCTGGGCCCAGTATTTCCTCCGTCAGCGCCGTGATGGCGTGCAAAGGCCAACTAATCTGATGAGCGATGCTATAGAGAAATTCATCCTTCTGCCGATCCATACTGTGCAGCCTTTGCCAAAGCAGAATATTGCCCTCATATGTCCGAGTGATCTTGATGGCCTGAGCCATGATCTGGACAAAGAGCATAACAGCAATACCCACATAGATTAATTCCCCCGACCCAGTATTTATGACATTATTGACCAGCAGCGTGTCATGAACGATGGTTATACCCACCAAGACAAGGCCCAGCAAGTGCAGAATGCTACCCTCCACTTCTGCAGCCAGAGCCCGAACAGTGAGGCATAACGCAAAGATAACCTGGGATATGTCATAGATACTGAGGAGGGTAGAATAGCTGGTAAAAATAAGCACTGGTGTCAACAAGTACGCCAAGGTTAGCACCGAAGTACAAACCACATAACCCCGGACAATTTGCTTCGACGACCACGCCGGAAACAGTGTCCCTGTCAATAACAATAAGAGGGTTGCCGCCCAGGATGTGGAAGCATAGGAGAAAAATACAAACCAACGGTAACTTATTCCTGGGAATACCTTGTAGATCAGGACAGGGTAAAAATTATCTGTAAAGGGGATGAGGATCAAAGCCAACACAGAACAATATAGGTATTCCCGGGTCCGAGGCCGTAAGACATAAAGGCAAAAGCAAGTAATTGCAACAAAGAGCAGTATCCCAGCGAACAAAACCTGCCTATCCCCCAGATTGGAGTACAGGGCATTAGTACCTGCAAAGGTCCCCAGGACGACGTTGTTCCAAAGGCCGCCCCGGCCGCGATGGTAATTAGATACATGATTCCAATTGGGAAAGTCCCCCTGGGACAATTCAATGACCCCCAATTGGGCCTTGGGTTGGTGGGTACCCCAGGGCAAGAGGAATATCGCCAGGATTGACATGATCAAGGCCAGTACAACACAAATAATGATCACGATTTTTTTTGTGTATGTACGTCCGTTAATCATTGGCCACTCCCCATTCACAAAAACTTGTTGGTACTTCTACATAAAGGGTAATTTCCCCTTTTTTCACAGGCCAATCTACTCTCCTGCCCACATTTCCCCAGTATAAAATTGCCATGGATAATTTAATACTAAACCGAGGAGGGATAGAATCATGAAAATGCCGAGCTTGCGGCGCATGCTACCTGGACAGAAGCGGGGGATGGGCGCCACTGCCAAAGTGCTGCTAATCACCCTGCCGGTGGCAGCCTTTATCGCCGGCAAAATGTTTGGCGCCCGCATGGAGAATGACGAAGAAAACTGGTAACCCCTCCCCTGGTCCCCTCCCACGAGGGGACTAAATGATTAGAAGTATCAAGGTTGCAAAAAAGACCCGTGAGAAAGCTAAAATGCTTGCCCACGGGGTATTTTGATGATGTTCAAGATTCGCTTAGGTGAATGCTAAGGCGCTAGAGTCTTAACCCAGTTGCTTCCATCCCATACAAAATAATTACCCGGGATATCCACTGGAGCAAGAATTGTATCTCCGCCAAAGAAGTTATTTGTACCATCAATTGTGATGGATGCTCCTGCAGCTATATCAATAAAACTATCTAGATCCTGGCCAGAGACAGTGACGTCGGTTCCAATTATCATGGTTCCCTTACCATCAACTTCTGTATCGTACTCGCCATCTTTAAGCCACATCTTATCAAGAGTCATACTCCCGCTAAACAACAACTTGCCTGAGTTAACAATGTCGTATAATCCACCAGAAATATCGCCACCAGAGATTTCTAGAACTCCGCAGTTTGCAATACCCCTATACCAACCTGTCATGGTACCACCTTTGATGGCTGCTTGCCCATATGTTTCATCATCCCAATAATAGTTATACAAAGCATAACCATCATCTGATTCTAGTGCGCCGCTTTCCATGGTCAATGAGCCATTATTGCCTATTGCTTCCGCATTGGTGTTTACAATCTTTCCACCGCCTGCGGTATCCCTAAGTGTCAGCTCACTACTAGGACTAATGTATACTGTGGCAGATGCATAGGCACTCACTGTATGACCGTTAAGGTCAAGTGTTAAATCCTTACCAATCGTTACCGCATAACCATCATCCTCATTCATAAAGTCACCGACATCTATCGTTAGATCGCCAATTAGTTCTATGAAGTCACCAGAGACTGCTGCAGTGATAGCTTCTGCGACGGTGGGGTAATCAGCGCCAGGCCCTACGGTTATTGGAGTGTAACCTACCGCAACTGTCTCCAGCACTCTATAATCTGCATCCCCTGTATTTTTAATGCTGGAGGTAACGTCGGTAAAGGTATTGCCTGCACCAAGTGTTAGTGTTTTGAACTGCGGTCTTCCTACAATAGCACCCAGATTCCGCTTAGTATCAACCGCATCTCCAGTCGCCTTTTCTTGGGTCTTGTCAAGCTTTAACGTTGCGGTTGTAACGGTGTTACCGGTGATGTTTGCCAAGTTTTCGCTGTATCCTGCTATACCACCTGAGTCTCTGTAGGCAAACAAATTGAGATTTTTAACTGTATTGCCTGTCAGTTTTATCGAACCCGCATGCCCGATGATCCCACCGGTTTTATCCCCGTTACCACCCTTATCTGCTACTGTGTTGTTAATAGTAACGTCATTTAAGTCGCAATTCTTGATTTCGGTCGTACCACCATTATAAGACTGGCCAAGGATGCCGCCAATCATACGGTGCCCGTTTAAAGTTAGGCCAGTTACATCTACATTGTCAATGAATAGAGTTGAGCCGTTCATATGAAAGCCAGCTACAGAACCCAGCCAGCCATAACCAGTGATGCTCACATCTACCATTTGCAAGTTCTGTATGACAGTATCTGTCCCTACTACCCCAAATAATCCTTTATAACTTTCAGTAGGCTTGTTTATCTTCAGGTTAGAGATAGTTTTACTATCGCCATTAAAAGTACCTTTAAAGGGATAAGTTTCGGTCCCGATGGGAGTCCATTCATAGTCGGCAAGGTCAATATCATTACCCAACTTGGCAATCTTGCCACTGAAGTCAGTACCGTTGTTGACTAAATTTGCGAATCCGGCTAATTCTGCAGCGGTGTAGATGGTAAATTCACCTTTACTGTCGTCAAACCAGTCAGTGGCTGCAACATTAAACAGGAATTCGTCGGAAGTAACCAGTACACCGCCGCCCACTTCCACTATGCTTACAGTAAACTTGTAGGTCCCAGCAGCCAAGCCTTCTTTGATAGTAAATGGTGTGGTTACCCCAGTTGCACCTTTCAAAGCGGGAAGCTGTGTTAAGGTAAACCCTGCTGCGGGGCCGAAGTAAGCCTCATCACCATCAATGGTGAAGGCGTCGTCTCCATCACCATAGCCTATTACCTTTCCGGCAAGGTTACCTTCAGTTATCTTCATTAAGTATCTAATGGGTACATCGTCGCCAATGTTAGCCACATTCTTCACAGTAATATCAAAGCCAGTTATATCCGCTGTTCCAGCTACTATCTCGGGAGCAGTAAACCCAAAGTCTGATTCCGGCTTGGGAACAGGGGCAGGGCCAGAGCCAGGGTCCGGAGTTGGGGAGTAGAGAGCTTCTTCGATGGCTCTAGCTACCTCCGCGGAAACCGCTGACTTACCGCCCAAAATAAAGGCGTTTTGGATCCTCTTGCCCAAGAATTCGGCAACAGAATCCGGTAGAGTATTGCCAACTAGCAGTATGCCAGTCCCTCTTTTTGCCGCCAAAGCAGCGCCAGCCAGGGCATCAGCCCCACCGAAGGTGTCTAGTCCTGAGGCAATATAGAGTTCTGTAATCTCCTCAGCAAAAAACTCCGCCAAGGCGACGGCAGTGCCGTAGCGGTCTGAACCGCTAATACGCTGAGGATTCGGAAGTTGGTTGAAAACCCCATCGCTGATAACAGCAGTGCCGCCGATAACATAGACTGTACTGGGATTTAGTGCCGAAATTGCTGCCAATACCTCTTCCGGTACTTCATTGCCTCTTACTAGCAAGATTGGGGCGCCCAGGACTGCGGCATACGAAGCCGCAGACAAAGCGTCGGGGAAATTTTCACCGCTGACTAGAAATACAGGTCCGTTCGATCCTAGTTCTTCTGCTATTGCCGTAGCGGTAGCATAGCGGCTGCTACCACTTATGCGTTGGACCTCAATGCCCATTGACTCAAGTCGATCTTCAACAGACTTTGAAATAGCGGCCTGTCCCCCTAGTATGTAAATCTTGGAAGCCTTCAACCTGATTATCTCGTCCCTTGTCACCGTCGGCAGCTCATTGGGCCTGGTCAACAGAATAGGAGCGTTGTTGGCATAGGCCAGGGGCACTCCGGCCAAGGCGTCTGCATAAAAGTCGCCCCTGGCCAGAATAACTACACTTGCCCCGTCCTCCCAGCCAGCTTTACTTACTTCTACCGCTGTGGCATAGCGGTCATCCCCGCTATTACGATCAAGGGCCAGCAGTGATGGCATTGCTATACCGGCGACAAGCAACATGACAATGGCGACAGCAATAAACTTTCTCTTCACCTGTTAATCCCCCATATCCTTAGTCCAACGTTGCGTCATTTCTAAAAGACGAGCACCACTCCCATGCATCAGTATAGCTCTTGCCTATCAATTGATAATATAAAATGCCTATGCAAATCAGTGTCCCTTGGAAAATGTATTTTGGACCCCTAGGAATTGTCTATGCAACACGACTAATGTAGTAGGTGAGTGGACTCACCTACTGTAGGCATTCGACAATGCTCCACTAACCATCCCTGTTGCACTAATGATGGATTTGCGCTGCACCAAAACACTCAAGATTAAATTTTCGGCTTGCCCAGGAGGGCAAACATGTTTTTTTTGTAGGCTTCAACTCCTGGTTGGTCGAAGGGGTTGACCCCCAGGAGGTAGCCGCTGAGGGCGCAAGCCTTTTCCATAAAGTAGAAAAGGTAGCCCAGAGAACAGGCTGATAGGTCGGGAATATCCAAGACTATGCTGGGCATTTGCCCCTGGGTGTGGGCCTGGAGGGTACCCTGGAAGGCGCAGGAGTTGACATAGTCCATGCCCTTCCCTGCCAGGTAGTTGAGCTGATCCAGATCCTCCTGTTGGCTGGGAATTAGTAACTCCCTTCTGGGAGCAGCTACCTTTAACACAGTCTCAAAGAGGATATTTGCTCCGTCCTGGATATACTGGCCTAGGGAGTGGAGATCAGTGGAGAATATCGCTGAGGCGGGGAATATACCTTTGCCATCCTTGCCTTCACTTTCACCGAAGAGTTGTTTCCACCATTCTGCGAAAAACTGGAGGCCCGGTTCATAAGCCGCCAGCAGCTCAATTGTCCTGCCCTTGCTGTACAAGACGTTACGAAGAGCAGCATATTGGTAACATGGGTTGGATGCTAATTCTGGGTTACTTAATTCTGCCCGGGCTTGGCATGCACCCTGAATGAGTTCTGCAATATCTATGCCGGCTACTGCCATGGGCAATAGCCCCACCGGAGTAAGGACAGAGAATCGACCTCCTATGTCATCGGGGATGGCAAAGGAGGTATACCCCTCCTGCTCGGCCAAAATGCGCAAGACCCCCTTGTTGGCATCGGTGGTGGCATAGATCCTCTTTCGGGCCTCTTCCTTGCCGTACTTCTGTTCCAGCAGGTCCTTGAAAATCCGGAAGGCTATGGCTGGCTCCGTTGTCGTACCGGATTTAGATATAACATTAACGCTAAAGTCCATATCCTTGAGGAGATCAAGGAGGTCGCTATGGTAGGTACTACTGAGATTGTGCCCAGCAAAAAAGACTTTGGTGTTGCCGCCCCTAAGGTTGTGGAAACTGTCTCCTAGAGCCTCAATGGCAGCCCTGGCGCCCAGGTACGATCCACCAATGCCGATGACCACAAGAGCATCAGAATTCGCACGTATTGCTTCCGCAGCCTCTTGGATGCTTTCCACCTGGGCCTTTGCATGTTTCGGCAGGTCCAACCAACCCAAGAACTCTGAGCCAGGGCCAGTTTTGCATACCAGCTGGGCGTGGGCAGCAGCCACTGCAGGCTGGACATATTGCAATTCATGATCCAGAACAAAAGGTTGTAGCCCTTTAGTATTTAAGGAGATTGCTGGATGCAATGGGAATTCCCCCCTCGTTTCGGAAAGGTATTGAAAGAAGTATACCATTGGTTGTGTGAATCATACTACAACGTCTTCCCGTATTATGGTGTTTTCTGCCCAAGATTGATATATTCTGCAGACACCCAGATTTTCCCTGCTTGATTAGTTCTTTTCATCTCATTCCCCCAAAACTTATTGAGTCTCCCTGCTACCTTCCAGAAGCTCGTAGTACCATTTGACAAGTTTTTGCCCTTCTACATCCCAATTAAGCTCCTGGATTACTGCCTTGCGGCCATTCTCCCCCATTTCCGCCGCCCGCTTGGGGTTCTCCCGGAGGAAGCTAAGAGCCGCTCTCACTGCATCATCGTCCCTGGGGTCGACAGCGATTCCACAGTCGAATTCCTCGACGAAACGCTTCCAGACCGGAAAATCTGAACAGAGGATGGGGATCTTGGCGTACATGTACTCAAAGAACTTGGTCAGTTCCTTTT
>DAIOXA010000007.1:0-5447 GCA_036758185.1 Bacillota bacterium | reverse complement strand
GCTCGGTGGGAGGGAATAGGGCAAGACCGGCCAGCCAACGCTTATTAAAGTAAGCGTCCTCGATTTGCTCCCAGGGGATGTACTGATCCACCCCGGTAATATTAATCCTGTCGGCGTTACTGCCAGCTAAACGATGTACCTCGCCGGCTATTGCCCCAGCACATTTGCCGATATATTCCACCGAAACCTGGTCATCCAATTCCGGTAATTTGGCATGGATATATGCCCCCCGCTCTTGGGTGACATTGCCGGTATACAGCAGCTGGAGGCTTTCTTTATCTCCAGAATGCTTTATTTCCCTGGGGGTGAGGAGGGGGTAATTGAGGATGCACTTGCCCCGGGGAAACTTTTCCATGTAGTACTTCTCGGCCAGGCACAGTTCAAAATGTCTGCTCATGAGATTAGTAGCTGTCCTGTAGGCAAAGGCAGCCAAGGGGGCCAGGAATTTTGGCAGGTATTCCTTCTGCTGCATGGCAGTCTCATAATCTTCATGAATGTCGTAGATTACGATGTTGTCCTTCCTCTTCAACTTGCGCCCAATTGTGATTAGTTCTGGATCGTGGAAATGGTAAATATCTGCATCCAGGGCCAGGGCCTCCTTCAGGGCGAGTTTCCGGGTCTTGGTCAACCTTTCCCTGCGCGTAGCAGACCGGGGCAGAAACTGCACCTTGACTCCATCCTGGGGCTGGAACTCACTGCCATCCTCGGGGATGACCAGAGTGACGTCAAAACCAGCCTTAGCCAGGGTCCGGCATTGCTTGTGATAGATGCGGGGATCGTGGGGTGAATGCACTGTGGATATTTGCACAACTTTTGCAGGCATGGCAACTGACCCTCCTTGGGCGGTAATTTGTAAGGGCGCCCCTATGGGCGCCGAAGAATTTTATTCATTAAACGCCTCAGCATATTGCCCGCCTCCTTCATGGCCGAGATCTTCATCGCCCAGGCCAGGGCCAGGTAGATTCCAGCGCTGAGAACGATAATCCCTCCGGTGTAAATGGCTCTACCCACAAAGGAACTTGGGATATACGGTAATAGAACATAGTAGGCAGCAAGGCAAATCGCCGCCATTGCCAGGGTAGCCAAGGCGGACTTTGCCATATCCTTCAGGGTGTCCGGTACCAGCAGAGGACCGGTCTTGCGGGATAAGCGCTGGTACATGAAGATCCCCCCGGCAATGGTGGACAGCGAAGTGGCCAGGGCCAGTCCGCCATGGTCCAGGATCCGAACCAAGAGCATATTGAGGACAATATTGGCCGTAACGGAAATGAGCATAGCCAGCAAGGGTGTCTTGGTATCCTTAATTGCATAATGGGCCTTTACCATCAGAGTATAGAGCATGGTCCCCAGCAACAGCGGGCTGTACATGCGCAGAGCGTAGGCGGTAGCTACGGCCGCCTCCTGGGAAAAGTTGCCCCGCATGTAGATTAACTGGGTGATGGGCAGAGCAAGGATGGCCATGCCCACAGCAATGGGCAACATGAGAAAGGTCATGGTGTTAAGGGCATTGGCCAAGGAAGATTTATACTTGCCCCACTCTTCTCTATTGGCGAAGGCGACAATGGTGGGGTACAAGACGATGATAACGGTATTTATCAGCAGTCCCACCGGCAGGTCTTTTATCCTGAGGGCGTAGTTCAAAAAGGAAATGCTACCCTCTGCCAAACCCGAGGCGAAGATACGGTCGGTCATGGTCTTGGCCTGGCCGGCTAAGCTGCCCAGGAGCACCGGCGGCAGTAGGAGGGCGATTTCTCTGAGGCCATCGGAGACCTTGTCCTGGATAGAGCCTCCCATTTTAACCTTGGTCATCCAGGGCAGCAGCACCAGAAACTGGAGGGCCACGCCGACAAAGGTTCCCCACACCAAGGCATATATCTCCATGCTACTGGCCAAGAGAGCGCTGAAGACCATGATGGCCAGGCTGTAGGGAATTCCCACCATGCCGGGGACGAGAAAATTCCGGTGTACATGCAATACCGCAGTGCTGATGGAAGAAAAGAGCCGAAAAAAGACGATGAATATCAGGACCCTCAGCATACCCGCTGCCAACAGCACTGCCTCATCGGGAAAGTCCGGGGCAAACAGGCGCACAGCTAGTTGGGTGTTGAGAAAAACGGGAATGACAAAGACCAGGATCACCAGCCCCAAGGCAATCTGGGCAAATTTCCAGACCAAGGCCTTGTTCCGGCCCTGGGTCTTAAAGCGATCATAGACTGGGACAAAGACATTGTTTATGGAACTGCTGACGGCCAGGAATAAGACAGTGGGTATAGTCATTGCCACCAGGTAGGCATCGGTGGCCATACTTGCCCCAAAAAAGTAGGCCTGGGTCATCTCCCGGGCAAAGCCAAAGAACTTACTGATTACCGTCAGAATCATCAGCAATACCGCGGACTTTACCAAGGTATTTTTAGAGTTGCTGGCAGAAGCGTTATTCAGTTGGGATTCCATGGGCAACCCCTTTCTTATCCTTTAGAATGTATCTGTGTCGCCCATGGTTATGTACCAGGGTGCCTGGGCAAAGGGAACAGGATCCAGGTAGCGGGTGACAAAGGAGATATTAAGTGCCTTGGGCAAAAAGGCCCGGGTAGTCAGGATCCACTTGTGCTGGGGATGGGAATACCATATCTTGGCATGGCTTGCCCCTTGCTGCCTAAACCAACGAATGGCTCCCTTGAGAATCTGAAGGAAGAGGTGTCGGCTGTGCCGAAGGACAAGGTAATCTGTCACTTCCCCCACACCGTTTCCGCTGAGGGAGAGGACGGCATAGCCCACCAGCTCCTCCCGGCGCCACATGTGCAAGAAGCGGTATGCCTTATGGGGGTTGGGATACTGGGCATAGCGCCATTTTAATTGCCGACAGGTGCGATCCTGGGCCACCATCTCTGTCCCGACGAAGGTCTGGGTGAAGAGCGCATCGATCTTTGGACTGGGTTCAGATACAACAACCAGGGAGTACCCCTTGGCTGCCGGGAGTTCTGTACCATTGGGCAGGACGGGAGCAGAGTAGCGCTGCCGCCTTTCCCGCTTAAAGACCTGCAATAGATTCAGCACCCGTACTGCAGTGACTATATCCCGCTCCCTCCTGGCTCCCTGACGCAGGTTGCCGGGCAGGGAGTTCTGGTTGGGGAAATTGTATAAGACATTGAGCTTGCGAGCTGCTAGCCCCCCAATGCTCAGGTTGAGGAGGGCCGTGAAAATGCCCTGGCCGCGGTAGTCTGGGTGGACCATGGTATCGCCGGCCTGGGCTCCTGCGTACCATGCATCCCGGTAGAAGACTCGTCCCGGGAAGAGGGAGCGCGCCCCAACTAACTTGTCCCCATCCTTGGCCACAAAGATCATGCAGTGTTCATGATCCACCTGATGGGGGTTGTCCTGGTACTTCCAGGCAAAGAGTTCCTGGGACATATCTTTGCCAAAGACATGCCGAAATAGCTCCAAAAACTCTCCTTTATCCCGGACCAGATCCAATTTGCCATATGTAATGGACATGGGTCCCCTCCAATCTATATTCTTGCATTGGCAGTTCATAGTAAATATATTTCTCCCTGGGGATATACTTATCCTCTATTCAGCAAATGCGCTTGCCAATTGACTTAGCTCCTGCAGGAAACTTCGCCAATGCCTGGACTTCTGCAGCGTTGGATACACCCGAGGCCATTCTCCAGCCAATGACCCTATCCTCTCCAGCCTATCACCGGCGATACCAAGATAAGGCTCCCAAAAGGTGCTGTTATTTATATAGGCGCCGGCTAGGGCCCTTCGCAGGACCAAAAAGGCGTTTATGGTCTCCTGATTAACGCTGGCACGATAACCCTCCAGGGCAAGTAACAACTTTTCTTCTCCCCCCATGAGGAAGGACAACTTAATTTCCTGGCTGGGCCAGAGAGGCGAGAAGGTTGCATAAAATAGATATTGGGCCTGGGGGAAGGGTCTCCGGATTGCCGCCCTGGCCAGGGCACGATGATCTGGGTGGTAGTCGCCGAACCAGGGCAGAACTATTGCCTGGGGCTGAATCTGGCCAACAAGGGCCGCCACCTTATCCTCCAGGCCCGGCGTATTCTGAAGTTGGCCGTCCTGTAAGTTGAGGAAGACCGCCTGGGCGCCCAGGCGATGGGCAGATATATGAGCCTCTTTCTGCCTGTCTCCGGCATCAGCGCTGTATGCGTCTCCCTTGGTGGCGTAGGCAATGGTCACCCGCTTCCCCTGCTCCTGCAGTTTACCGAGGAGGAGGCAGGCGCCAAATACCTCATCATCGGGATGGGGAGCCAGGACCAGGACATTATCCCAGTCAGAGTTCAAGCTGTGCAGAGTAACGGCAGGCATGAGCTTGCGCACCCGTCTTGCACCCCGCCCCAGAAGGTAAGAGGCGCCAAAGCGGTCGGCGGCGATTCTGGCCAGGTTCTTAAGTGCATCCCTCATTGATCTCTCTCCAGGGTTCTATAGACTTTCACCAGCTTGTCAGCGCTGTTCTGCCAGGTAAATCTGCCAGCGACAACCTTACCCCTTTCACCCAGCTCTGCGGCCACCTTTGGGTCCAGTAGCTCTGAGATCTGGGTGGCCAAATCAGCAGTATCGCCGTGCTTTACCAGTCTACCTAGAACGTTCTCCTCCAGCAAGGGGGCAATCCCCTCGCCCTGGCCTCCTATGACTGGCAAACCCGCTGCCATGGCCTCCAAGTAGACTATGCCGAAGGACTCGTCCTTGCTGGGCATGGAAAACACGTGGCTGTTAGCATAGTAGGCGCCTACATTTTCCCTGGGCTGGAAACCAGCAAAGATTACCCTGTCCTCAAGGTCCAGGGACTGGACCAATTCCTCCAATTTGCTGCGGTAAGCGCCGTCTCCCACCAGGAGATAGACCAGGTTGGGGTGCTGATCTTTCAGGATACCCAGAGCCTCCAGATTGTACTGAAAGCCCTTTTCCTGCTCCAGCCTGCCTACACTAAGGAGGACCTGCTTCCCTTCTATTTTCTCCTTTATTGCCCGGGGCAACTCTGCCTCGGGCAGGGGGTCTAAACCGTTATACACCAAGTGCAGCTTCTCGTCCTTGACCCCGTGTTTCCGGGCCAGGGCCTGCATCTTGGCGCTGGGAACAATCACTGCAGTTGCCTGGGCCAGAGTATCCTGGACCAGGCCCTTGAGCTTTGCGCTCCAGTTCACAATCTTCTGGAGCTCCTGGCCGTGGAGGGTCAGGACCAGGGGCAGGTCCAAATCCCTTGCCAGCCTAGCCGCCGCCCAGCCATCGGGGTAGGCCACCTGGGCGTGAATGAGGGCAAAGGGTCGCCTCTGATGCTCGGCCATGACCCGCTGCTTCAGGGCATAATAATAATTTAACCCCGAGAGCTCAAATAGAGCAGCCCCGGGGGTGCGGACAATCCTGGGATATACCACATCTACCCCCTGGTACTTATCTTGCCGGGGTGTGTCGTGAAAGCGCCGCCACTT
>DAIOXA010000006.1:16587-21900 GCA_036758185.1 Bacillota bacterium | reverse complement strand
GTGCACCCCGGCCTTGGCATCAGCCTCTTGCAAAACAAAGAGTTTCTCAATGTCTTCCCTGCCTACCCGGGCCAGGAGCTTGGCTGGGTTCATGCTGGGGTAATTGAGTCTCAGCATATGGGCGGCCACAAGGTTCTTGACGGTGGCAATTGTCTCATTGTCATAGCGCAGGCGGCGCACAATCCGACCTGCTAAGACCGCCCCCTCCTTATCATGGCCGTAGAAGTGGCCAATCCCCTTTTCATCGATGCTGAAACAGAGGAGCTCGCCGATATCATGGAAGAGTGCCGCCAGGCGCAGAACTAAGTCTGGAGGCGTGTTCTCAACCACCGCCAATGTATGTTGGTACACGTCTAAGTTATGATGGGGGTTATGTTGATCAAAGCCGTAACAGGATTGGAGTTCCGGGAGGATATGGGGCAAGAGCCCCGTCTCCCTCAACAGATCCAGTCCCAGCTTTGGCCTGGGACTGACAAGAATCACCGAAAGCTCCCCTCGAACCCGTTCGGGGCTGATTTCATTGATTAGGTTCCTATGCTCCTTGACAGCCGCCATGGTCCCCGCCTCAATAGCAAAACCCAGCTTGGCGGCAAAGCGCACCGCCCGGACCATCCTCAGGGCGTCAGCCCGAAAGATTTCCCCGGCTGGCCCTGGGCAGCGGATCAGTCCCTGCTCCAAATCTGCCCCGCCGCCATGGGGGTCCAGCAGCCCCCGCTGGGGGTGCCAGGCCATGGCATTGATGGTAAAATCCCGCCGGGCCAGATCGGCATCTATACTTGCCCCCCGGAAACTGCTGACCTCACCTTTAACCCCGGGTCAACAAGGCTAACAGTGCCAAATTTCGCACCCACCGGCGCCAGCCGCACACTGCCCTTGAGAATCTTTATTATGACCGATATATCTGCACTGGTTGCGATATCCCAATCTTTGGGGGCCTGCCCCAGTAGCTTATCCCTGACGCTCCCCCCTACCTGCCAGGCCTCATACCCAGCATCCTCCAACTGTTCAAGTATTCCATTGACAATGTCAGGGAACTCATTTTTCATTCCATCACCACCTATAGTCTGCCCAGGAGCGAAAAAAGAGGGCGAAGCCCTCTAGATCTTCAGCTGATATACCCGAAAGCGGCGGTAAACCTTGCCCCCGGCGCCCAGGGCGTCGTTATAGATGCGGACATTGAATTCATGAATGCTGGAGGCATCGCCACCAATGTACCCCAAACGCAGGGCAGCTTCAATGGAATACTTGTATAGGGCGGCGGATACTCCCTTGCGATGGTAGGACTCTACCACCATCAGGGCAAAGAGCCGGGCCAGGTTAATCTTGTTCTTGTAGATTAAGAACTTAAGCCACCCCACGGGAAAGAGCCTGCCATTGAGACGCTTTAGCACAGAATTGTAATCTGGCAGCGTGATGGCCATGCCGATGGGTTCTCCCTCGTGGGATTCGGCGATGAGCACCAACTCTGCTTTGGCCAAGGAAACAAGCTTTTTGACCTCTGCCCTGATCTCTTCCAAACTGGGGGCAATCATGTCCGGCCAGTCCTCGGGGGTAGAATTGTCGGCGATATGTTTGATGGCATGGACCTCGGCCTCAAGATTTTTCAGGTCTACGGGGCGGATGGTAAACTTGTAGCGTTTTTGGGCGATATCCACTCCCCGCACCAATTTCTCGGGCATGGGCTCGGTAAGGTCAATCCAGAATCCTAAGCGGTCAAATTGCTTTTCAAAGCCATACCTTTCAAAGAACTCTTGGTACCAGGGGGGATTGTAACTGTTCATCAGGGCAGGCGGACCAAAGCCCTCAATTAAGAGACCACGATAATCGTCGCCGTTGCTGGGGGATTGGGGACCGGTGACCAAGTTAACGCCGTGACGGCGAAGGAAGCCCACCGCTGCGTCGAAGAGGGCCTCGGCTACAGCATAGTCCTGAATGGACTCAAAAAGAGTGATATAGCCCATGTCCAGGCCCTTGGCCTCGTTGAGGCGTTTGTCCACCCCGCAGCCAATCCTGCCCACGGGCTCTCCGTCCTGCAGGGCCAGAAAAAAACAAGAGGGGCCCAGGCGCAGCAAGGCGTTGTGCTTGGGATTGAGGGTATTGTGTATGTCGCTCTTTAGTGGAGGGACCCAATGGGGATCGTCCCGATAGAAGCGCCAGGGCAGGTTGACAAAGGCCCGGCGTTCTCCGGACGTTGTTAAGGGAATAATTTTAAGCATGATTTCATCTCCCTAAGAATAATTGCAAGGTATAGTATTCGACAAAAAAACCAGTAATTCCTGTGCCAATCGGAGGGTTTCAGTTATATCCCCCTCAAGCATACAACATCTTAACTCAAAAATAGCATTATCAGACAAGGGGCAATTATTGTCGGATGACTAGAAGACCATGAGGAGGATGAGCATCGGGATGGTTTCAGACACAGTGACTTTGCTGCAGCAACTAGGGATGCAAATCCTTCAAACTATAGCCCAACCAAAAAAAGCCCAACTGGGCTTTTTCTATTCCTTTTTGTTGAGAGTCATAACACCCCTAGGGATTGACCAGGGGGACACGGTGTGCTATAATGAAGAATGTTGCCTTTATACAGTTTATACTAAAATATTCATATATATTATACACTACCCTGCTCAACCTGTCAAGCCTAAGGAGGAGAAACCTATGACGACTTTGCGCTGGCTGACCCTGCCCTTTTCCTTTACTACCACTACTAACTTTTATGAGCAACTGAATCGCTGGCTTAGTGAAGTATTTTACTCTGTCCTCCCTCAAGAGGGATTTGAAGTCCGAGAAGAGCAAATTTACTCCTGTTACCGTATGGTCAACGCTTTCCGGGAAAAAGGTGTCTTGATGGCAGAGGCTGGTTCCGGCACTGGCAAGACCTTTGCCTACCTGCTCCCAGCTCTGTGTTACGCTCGCCTCAGGGGGCAACCAGTTGCAATTGCCTGCTCCAGCGCCGCTCTCCAGGAGCAACTGGTATCCGAGGAAGGAGATATCAATACCCTGTCCCATTTACTTGACCTGGGCATTATGGCCGTCCTGGCAAAGGATCCGTCAAACTATATCTGTGCCGTCCAAGCAGATTTAGCAAGGCGAAGCCTGCCCAAGCACCCTCAACGCAAACTTCTCTTACACTGGTTAACGGCCACCAATACCGGGGATAGAATTGAAATACCGGAAATAGATGATGAGCTGTGGGCAGAAGTGGCCTTCTCCCCTTCCCTGGATTGCCGGCATTGTCGGCGGCGGGGCTACTGCCATCAGGCCAGGGCCAGGCAAAGGCTGTGGCAAGAACAGGATTTCATTATTTGCAGTCATGATGTATTCTTTCATGACCTCTGGACCCGACGTCAGCGCATGCAGAAGGTAACACGCCTATTCAGCGTGGTTCAGACAAAGGTGCCTTATCTGCCGCCATATTCAGCTGTAGTGCTGGATGAGGCCCATTTAATCGAAAAATCGGCACTAAAGAACTTAGGTATAAAATTGTCCTTCTCCATGATTAAGAGAATCATAGAGGCCTTCTCTGCTTTTCCTTTGGTCAGCGATGGTCTGCTGAAAAGCCTGGAGAACTTGGAGAAGATCAGCAAAACGTGGTTCGCCGAGGTTATTCGCGCAAGCAAGCCTGTCACAGAGACCCAGGCCATAATTTCTTCGATACCAATTGGCTCCAGCCAAGTATTTCTATCTGCTTTGGATACAGCCATGGAGGAAATAGCCATGTACCAACAGCATGATATTACTGAGTACATTCAGGACTTGGAGTTATTTTCCCTGGGACTGCACCAATGGCTGGAAGATGAAGACTGCATCGCCTGGTGGGAAACTGGTGAGGAGAGATTCTGGGTGGGGCCTCGGGACTTTTCCCAGGCCCTGGGCCGAGAACTCCTGGCCCTGCAAAAGCCGATAATCTTTACCTCCGCCACCTTGGATGCCAATGATGAATTCGCTTACTTTAAAAGAATAACCGGAGTCCAAGGAAAAACGTCCCAGGTCACGACTTCCTTTAACCTGGCAGCACAGATGAAAGCGTGGGTTGGACCCTATAAGCATAGGAGCAAAGAAAAAGCCAGTTGCTGTGCTTCCCTTCTTCACAACAATGGCGGAAGGGCCCTGATCTTGTGCAACTCAGATCAGGAGTTGGCTGAGCTCAAGGGAGAGCTGGAAAAAGAAGCATTTCCCTTTAAGCTACTCTGGGAAGGAACCGGGGATAGAGGCGGACTGGTAGAGCAGTTTCGCCGGGATGTGAGCTCCGTCCTGATTGGAACAAGCTTCTGGGAGGGAATAGATATTCCCGGCCCGGCCTTAACACTAATAATTGTATACTCTCTTCCCTTCCCTATCCATGACCCCTTGACCTTGGCCAAGAGGGAGACGGCAGCTGCCCGGGGTATGGACCCCGACCAAACCATCGACCTTCCTGCCATGGGCATAAAGCTACGCCAGGGGCTAGGTCGCCTCATCCGCAGCTGCAGGGATAAGGGGGGAGTGGCAATTTTAGAGGGAGGGGACACTGAGCTGCGCCAGCGCCTAATCTCCCTCCTCCCCCCAGACGTCCCCATCGTCCCTCACCCCGACCAATTGCTAGGGAAATAATCCAGCCCGATAAATCCGGACCTATTGATGTGGTCCCTCTAATCTGCTGCCGGGTTTGTCAAAGGGAATATCCTTTTGGCAAAGGGGACAATCTTGGCGGGTCCAGGTATGGGGAGTTAGCTGATACAGGGAGTAATAGGGCACGCCGAAGTGTAATTCACCAGAAGTGCGATCGACGATGAGGGCCACACCCACCACATCGGCGCCGCTCCCTTCCAGCAGGCGCACCACTTCCTTGGCGGAGCCGCCAGTGGTGGAGACATCGTCAGCCACCAGCACCTTCTCTCCTGGAGCAATGGCAAAGCCCCGGCGCAGGGACATGACGTCTTCACTGCGTTCGGTGAAGATGGCCCGACAACCCAGGGTCAGCCCCAGCTGGTAAGCCCAGGTCACGCCGCCCATGGCGGGGCCCACCACCACGTCGATGCGCTGCCCCACCAGCTTTCTGGCCATTTCCTCCGCCAGTTGCTGGGCCAAATGGGGGTGCTGCAGGACCAGGGCACATTGCAAATAGGTGTCACTGTGCAGTCCCGAGGTCAAGAGAAAGTGGCCCTTCTGCAAAGCGCCGCTGTCGGCAAAGATTTTTTCTGCGTCCACTATTACGCCTCCAGTTGTGCAAGGATTAGTTCGGCAGCTAGGGCAAGGTCAGGGGCTTGGGTGATGGGTCTGCCCACCACTATGTAGCTAGCCCCTGCTTGGGCCGCCTGACTGGGTGTCAGA
>DAIOXA010000006.1:4110-16577 GCA_036758185.1 Bacillota bacterium | reverse complement strand
GCCTTTGGTCCCCGGCGTCGCCGTCAGCCGGTCGAATTCCCGGCGTCACCCTGAGGAAGTCCCGGGGCATATCGGCCAATGAGTCCAGATCGGTGGGGGCACAGATAACCCCGTGAATCCCGGCGCCATGGGCCAGTTCCGCCATGGCCCGCACATGGTCCCCGAGGGGTCCTTGTATCCCTACCCTGTGCAAGTGGTCGGCATCAAAGCTGGTCAACACCGTCACCGCCAGGAGTTTGGTGTCGCCGCAACGCTCTCGACAAGCCCGCAGCATTTCTTCTCCGCCGGCGGCATGAATGGTACACAGATCCACCTCCAGGCGGGCAGCCGCCGCCACCGCCCGGCTGGCGCTGTTGGGAATGTCATGATACTTCAAGTCCAAAAATACCTGCTTGCCTTGCTCCTTCAACCAAGTGACCATTTCGGGGCCGGCCACAGTAAAGAGCTCCATGCCCACCTTGTAAAAGGTAACCCCCGGACCTAACCGCCTTACCCAGACCTTGGCCAGTTCAGCCTGCTCAGTGTCCAATGCGACAATTAGCTTAGTCATTTTCCCCTCCCGTGGGCTGCGCCCACTATATTTTTTACCGAAGTTCCTTCCCGCTCCAACCACTGGTCCAGCTCTGCTACCAGCCTGGGCAGCAGTAAGGGATCGGCAAAGGTGGCAGAGCCCACCTGCACTGCTGCCGCCCCGGCTAAGAGAAACTCAATGACGTCCTCGACGTGGGCAATACCACCACAGCCGATGATGGGCAGGTCTACCGCCCGGGCCACCTGCCAAACAAAAGCCAGTGCCACCGGCTTAATGGCCGGGCCAGAAAGCCCCCCGGTTATATTGCCCAAAAGTGGCCGTCGGGTCTGGATATCGATGGTCATTCCCCGCAGGGTGTTGATAAGGGTCAGGGCCCGGGCACCCCCCTCTTGGGCCGCCAGGGCAGGAGCAGAGATATCCGTGACATTGGGGCTGAGCTTCACCACCAGGGGCAGGGGACAGACGTCCTTAACTGCTTTTACCAAATTATACACAATATTTGCGTCAGTGCCAAAGGTGATCCCACCTTCCTGGACATTGGGGCAGGAAAGGTTTAGCTCCAAACCCAAGAGGTCGTAATCTGCCAAGGCCTCAGCCACCCGCACATAGTCTTCCTGGGTCCGTCCCGCTACATTGATTAGGATGGGTACCCCTTGCGCCAACAGCCAAGGCAGATCTTCGTTAATAGCTCCCTCCAGTCCGCTGTTTTGCAAGCCGATGGAGTTGAGCATTCCCGCCGGGGTCTCGGCAATGCGAATACCTGGGTTACCCAGCCTGGGTTCAGGGGTGACGGCCTTGGTGACCACGGCTCCCAAAACTTTTAAGTCAAAGAGCTTACTGTATTCCCGCCCCCAGCCAAAGCAGCCCGAGGCAGGCATTATCGGGTTGGTCAGTGTGGCAAAACCCAAGTTTGCCTCAGTTCTGCTCATTAAAGACCACCTCCTGGGCATCGAATACCGGACCATCTTTGCACACCAGGGCATTGCCCTGCCGGGTCCTGCAAGTACAGCCCATGCAGGCCCCCATGCCGCAGGCCATTCGCTGCTCCAGGGCAAACTCGCCGGGGATTCCCCGCTCCCCCATCAGCTGTTGCAGTCCCGCCAACATAGGCTGAGGTCCGCAAGCGGCCACCCACATCCCCGCATGTAAATGTTCATCAGCATATTGAACCAAGTTACCGTGAAAACCTCGACTTCCGTCATCGGTGGCGTACTGGACAGACACGGTGGAGGGAAGAGTAAGCTTTTCCACCCATAGTTCTTCCCAGTTGCGTCCACCCATGACCAGAGTACACTGGGGCAAGGTGTGGGCCAGCAACACCAGGGCGGCGGCGCCGATGCCACCCCCTATGAGAATGGGATTGGCGCCGGGAGAAAATCCCCGGCCCAGGGGCCCTAGCATTCTAAAGCCATCCCCCTCCTCAGCTTGGGCCAAGGCCCCAGTACCCTGCCCTTGACGGCGGATGACCAGGGTGATGGAATCGCCATTTACCGCCGCCACCGTAAAGGGCCGACGCAGACTAAAGCCGGGAACCTCCAAGTGGACAAACTGACCCGCTTGGATCCCGGCAGCTATTGGGGGAACCAGCAATTGCAATATAAATATATCCTTAGACAGAGGTTCATTTTTAATGATTATGGCTTTGGTTTCCATCATCCTACCTGGGCCACCGGCGCCACAGTTGGCCCTTCACCTACCTTGCCATTAGTCATAACTACCCTTCCCTCCACAATGGTCATGATGGGCAGCCCCGCCAGTTTCCATCCGGCCAGGGGTGTGTTTTTGCCTTTGCTGACAAATTCCCCAGGTTGGACTATGCCCTGGGACTGGGGATCGATGACGGTGATATCTGCCCTGCTCCCAACGCTGAGCTGCAGATCTTCCCTGCCTAGGATTCTGCGGGGAGCGGAGGTCAGCTTGGCAACCAAGGTAGCCAAGGGCAGGCGCCCGGTTTCCACCAAGTGGGCATAGAGCAGGGGCCAGGCCGTCTCCAGACCGACGATTCCCGGAGGAGCATCGTCAAAGGCGCTCTGCTTTTCTTCGGCCTTATGGGGAGCATGATCGGTGGCTATGGCGTCGATGGTACCGTCCAGCAACCCCTCCACCAGGGCCTCGCAGTCCTCCTGCCGGCGCAGGGGTGGATTGACCTTGGCCAAGGTATTGTAGCCAGCGCATTCCTCTTGGGTGAGGAGAAGGTGATGGGGGGTGACGTCGGCGGTGACCCGGACGCCCCGGGCCTTGGCCCTGCGCACGGCGGCAATGGCTCCGGTAGTGCTCAAATGGGTCAGGTGCAGCCTGCAACCGGAGGCTTCGGCTAGGGCGATGTCCCTCTCCACAGCGGCTACCTCCGCCACGGGGTCGGAGCCCTTGAGGCCCATTTTATCTGCCAAGGGGCCGGCGTTCATTACGCCCCCGGCATTCAGGGAAGCATCTTCTGGATGACTGACGATGAGCAGGTTCCACTGGGCGGCATAGCGCATGGCGTTATAGGCTACCCCGGAATCCTGAACCCAGCTGCCATCATCGGTGAAGGCCACGGCTCCCGCCTTGTGCATCAGGCCCATTTCGGCTATTTCCTTGCCCTCTTGACCCTTAGTAATGGCCCCAGTGGGCAGGACCTCCACCCAGCCCTGACTCTGGCCCTTGAGCTTCACCAGTTCCACCATCAGGGGGGTGTCGATGACGGGAGTGGTATTGGGCATCGCGCAAATGGTGGTAAATCCGCCTCTAGCTGCTGCTGCCGTGCCGGTGGCGATGGTCTCCTTGCCCTCCTGGCCAGGCGCCCGCAGGTGTACATGCAGGTCTACTAGACCAGGCAAGACCACCTTGCCCACCAGGTCGATAAACTGGCCCGGCCGGACCAGGTCTTTCCCCACCTCGGCGATTTGATCCTCTCGAATCCAGATATCTGCCAACCTCTCGCCTTGGGCATCTATCAGCCTGGCGTTCTTCAGCAACAGGTCCATTAATCCCCACTCCTTTCTTTTAGCAGGCTGAGCACAGCCATCCGCACCGCTACGCCATTGGTGACCTGATCCAGTATTACCGAGTTGCGGCCGTCGGCGGCCCCGCCGCTTATTTCCACGCCTCGGTTCATGGGACCGGGGTGAAGGAGAAGCATTTTATCTGTCAGCAGGGACTCATGGATTCCCCAGAAGCTGAAGTACTCCTTGGTAGAGGGGAATAATCCCTGTTCTTGGCGTTCCTGTTGAATCCGAAGGACATTGACACAATCGGCGCCCCTTAGAGCCTTGGCCAGGTCCGTCTCCACCTGCACCGGCCAGTCTTCCGTCACGGGCAGCAGGGTGGCAGGGCCGCTGACCACCACCTGGGCGCCTAATTTACTGAGGCCAAAGATATTGGACCGGGCCACCCGGCTGTGGAGGACATCCCCCACGATGACCACCTTTAGCCCTTCAATCCTACCCTTATGCCGCCAGATGGTGAGGAGGTCCAGCAGGCCCTGGGTGGGATGTTCGTGTCTGCCTTCGCCGGCGTTAACGACGCTGGCCTTGACATTGTCTGCCACCAACTTGACAGCTCCCGAAGTTCCGTGGCGGATGACCATGCAATCTACAGCCATGGCCTCGACATTCCAGACCGTATCCAGAAGGCCCTCGCCCTTGACCAGGCTGGAGCCCTGATGGGTAAAGTTGATGATGTGGGCGCCCAAGTACTTAGCTGCCAGTTCAAAGGACATGCGGGTGCGGGTACTAGCTTCAAAGAACATATTGGCCACCGTCCAACCCTTGAGCTCCTTGCCAGACTTTTCTCCCCGATCCAGACAGCTGCGGTAGTAATTGCCCCGCTGGAGGATTTGCCAAAGTTCTTCCTTATTAAGTGTTTCCAATGCCAGCAAGTCCTTAGTCATGGTCACCTCACCCCCTTTTTATGCAAAAACCCGGCTCCTCTAGAGAGAGGCCGGGTAGATAGCGCGCACGTATAAAGCTTACGCCCACGCCTTACCAGCCTCACAGGACTGAATTTAAAGGCAGTGAATCAAAAAGCCTTGCACCCAGTGAGGCGCAAGGCTTGCGTACGCAAATATTTCGCATACCTTGTCGGCCTCACGGGACCGATTTAAAGGTTTGACTTATTATAGCTTAAACAATGGACATTGTAAAGGGTTATTTTATATTTTCTCGGGAATTACTAAAAATTTTTCAGCATACCATTCATAGTTCCTTCGCTCATGTCAAACTCTCAGCGCACCAGTCCACGGGCAACAACCTTCCAAATTTCGCCATTACTGATGGTGACGGAATCGGCCAAGTTGACTACAGGGCAAGCATGGTTTGGAATAATTTCCAGAGTGCTTCCCAATTCTGGCAGGTTATCTCCTTCAATTAGGCCGTGCTCTTCCCACAACCTGGTCAGCGTCCAATTGCCGTCTGTCAACAAGCCATACCCGGCTCTACCATGATCCTTGGCCAAAACCTTGGCGCCGGCATCGATTAATGCCCTGTTCTTTGCCGGTCTGCTAATAACTGTACTGATTACTTTAAGGCTACAGTCCTCTGGCTGGGCCACTCCCAGTGCGACTTGAGTTGCATCATTAAAGACATAATTACCCGGACGAATCTCGGTGACTCCCGGAACCGTCCCTCCCCAGCGCGCAGTGGGAGTGGAGCCAATGCTAACCGCGGCAACAGGAATACCCTGATCTCGCAGGGCTTTTGCCGCTACAACCATCATCTCTCCCGTCCGAATACCTAGAGTCTTTACTGCGTCCAGATCCCGGCAAGCATAAGAATGGCCTTCGAAGGTGAGCAGACCCTTAAAGTTTAAATATTTCAAGGAGATAACGGAGCGGACAAATTCATCCAATTCTCCAGGGAGCAATCCGCCACGCCCCAAACCGCTGTCAACTTCCACCAAAACATCGATGCCGCCGGGCCAGCCCACTTGGTCTAGCATTCTGGCCCCGCCCATGGAGTCAACCATGAGCGTCAGCTTGCACCCGCGAGCTAACAGTGATTTTACTTTCTCCATTTTTTCTTTGCCCACCAAGGGGTAGGCAACAAGAATATCCTTTACACCCACGGCAAACATGGATTCTGCTTCCCCAAGCTTTGCTACAGTGATGCCCGGCGATCCAGCCTCAATCTGCATCCTGGTTATTTCCGCAATCTTATGGGTCTTAAAATGAGGGCGGAGTCTTATGCCCTGCGCCTTGGCAATGTCAGCCATGCCCCAGATGTTCCTCTTCAATATCTCTAAATCAATCTGCACAAAAGGTGTATCCATATGTTTCCCTCCAGAATGTAATTGGTGCCAACCATCGTTATCCCTCAATCTAGGGCAAACATACCACCATGGTCTAGCATAGTCAATTCTTGGTGCTTCACAACTAAGTTGGACTATATGAATTATACCTAAGGTGAAGGACAGATTAGGAGCTAAAGATAATGGTGCCGTTCTCGGCATAGCAAGTATGGTATAATCTGGCTGTAATACAAGGGGGGAAGTTTCCTTGAATGAATACAAGAAGGTAGTAGAACTGTGGCAGTCCTATAACATACGGTCTGCCGGGGATTTGGACAAATACCTGGAAAGTTTTCGTGTTCTCTTTGCCTACCATTCCGGAAGGATAGAAAATGAGGAAATCACCTACCATGACACCAGGGAGATATTTGAGAATGGGAAGGTCACTGGCTTTAGCGGTAGTCCCCGGGCATTGTTTGAGCAACAAAACCAAAAACTCTGCTATGAATACCTGAAGGATAGAATCATCAAAAAAGTGCCCCTCAGCATTGAGCTAATTAAAGAAGCACACAAGGTCCTGACTGGTGGAACCTATGATGAACACAGATACGTTGCCAATGAGGAAAGGCCAGGCGAGTTTAAAAAGCATGACTATGTAACCGGCATCCATGAGGTGGGGACCGCTGCCGAAGACGTGGAAAGGGACATGGCAGATTTGCTGGCAGAAGTCGGCGATTTTCTTGGTACAGATATCTTAAAGGCGGCCACCTACTTCCATGCCCGCTTTCAATATATCCATCCCTTCGCCGATGGTAACGGTCGGGTGGGCAGGACCCTCACCAACTATTACTTGATGATCCATAACCACCCGCCACTGATTATCTATGATGAAGATAAGGGCTTGTACTATCAGTGTTTGCAAAAGTATGATGAAACAGAGGAACTGAATTCTCTCCACGAATTCTTCAAGTATGAGACAGAAAAAACGTGGAGCAAAACCCTAGCCCTAAGCCAAGGCACCAGACAGCAGCGCAAGGGCCTGTCGGCCTTTACCGACGAAGGGGACCATATGTGAATGGGAGCTTCGATCAGTATCCACCCGGGACATCGAACACCGAAGTCCCCTCAATCCATTTTCCTTAAGCATATGTCCTGTTTACTATTGATGCAAATGAATTTTAGGACCTGGCACCTACACAGGAGGCCGTTTGCATTCCAGAAGATATCTGGCGCAGGAGTTGTAGGGTCTCAAAATGGTCTCCACGTCAGCATCCGCCAAAATAAGACAGCCCGTTATAGTACACATAGTAAAAAGGCGTAGCGGAGCCTAATCATGTCTTCATTATAGTGAACTTACATGGTTCAAACGAGCCCCAGGTACTTTTCAAAAAACATCAGAAGCTTTTCGGTGACAGCTCGTTTCTTCGCCCCCCGAACTCCACCGGCAAAGCGAGAAACCGGAGGCAGGATTTTATCAATATCGGTACCGGTGGTTTTAATTGCCCCGTCCCGGAATGCTCCAGCGACAAACCGCTTGGTCTCCTCAGGCTTTAGCTGCTCACCTTCAATAAGCGCAGCCAAGTCCTTTTCCTTTTCCTCGGCGACAAAGGCACGCCAATCATCGTCCACTCGGGAAGAGGTATTGACCCGGGCGATAAAGCCCTTAATCAGTTCCTTCTTGCTACGCAACTCGATGCTGGAGTTAATGGACTTGTCAATAGCTGTAAGGATGCTCTTGTCGGTACAGTTGGATTCATGGTATTTCGCCACCAGCATGAGGATATAATCGATATTTACCTCGATCTGCTTGATGAGTTCAATCTCAAAGACGATATCATCGTTAATATTTTCCTTGTCAGCATCTTTGCCTCGGGTAAAATCCTGATAAAGATCAATATAGATGCTTTGGTAATCCTGGAAAACCCTCTCGCCCAATATTTCATTACCTTGAAAATCATCAAAGGCGGTGAGGATGTTCTTTAGGCGAAGAATGGCACCGAAGAGCTGAATAAACTCCTTTTGTGCTCCCTCGCCCAGGAGTGGCTGCCCCAACGGGTATGAATCTTGAAGAGTCGCTATAAGCTCCGAATACCCCGGATGGTATTTATCTCCATCCTCATAGCCATTGTAGTAGTCAGCATAGGTTTTCAGCAGGACTATGCCCCCAGCATCCTTATCGCCAAAGAGGGCAATGGCATCGTCGGTTGCGTCCTTCAGGTCCCGAAAGCAGACGATGTTGCCAAAGGCTTTAACGGAGTTCAGGATACGGTTGGTCCGAGAAAATGCCTGAATAAGCCCATGCTGTCTTAGGTTCTTGTCCACCCAGAGGGTATTTAATGTGGTGGCATCAAAACCGGTCAAAAACATGTTGACGACAATGAGCAAATCCACCTCACGGTTCTTGACCCGCAGGGAAATATCCTTATAGTAGTTCTCAAATTTATCCGCCGAGGTATCAAAGTTGACGTTAAACGCCTTATTGTAGTCGGCAATGGCGGCATCGAGAAAATCCCGGGAGGTCTTGTCCAGCTTGTCGGTTTCAAATCCTTCATCGGGCAGGATGTCCTCGGGGTCATCTTCGTTGGCGCTAAAGCTAAAGATAGTTGCAACGGTGAGGTTGCGCTGCCCTCCCTGTAACTGGCGTTGAAACTCAGTGTAATAAGCCATGGCCATGGGGATGGATGCCACAGTAAAGATTGAGTTGAATCCCGCCATGCGCTGACCCCTGAGGGAATAGAAGCTGCTGCGCTTTGTCTTCTGATCAAAGTGGTCCAGGATATAGCTGACGACCTCACGAATCCGCTCTGGCGCACGCATGGCCCTTTCAATGTCAATGGCGCGGACCTGGGCATCATTTATATTTTCCTTTTCCTTCACTGTATTGACATAGTCGATGCGGAAGGGAAGCACATTGCCATCATTTATGGCATCGACAATGGTATAGGTATGGAGTTTATCACCAAAGGCCTGGGAGGTGGTACGCAGATGGGGATTCTGCCCCTTCCCGGCATTTGCAGCGAAGATAGGTGTGCCGGTAAAGCCGAAGAGGTGGTACTTCTTAAAGGCCTTGGTGATTTTCTGGTGCATCTCGCCAAACTGGGAGCGGTGGCACTCATCAAAGATTATCACCACATGCTGCCTAAAAACCTGATGCCCCCTGTTCTTCTTGATAAACATATCCAGCTTTTGGATGGTGGTAATGATGATGCGGGCATCGGCGTTTTCTAGCTGCTTTTGCAGTACTCTGGTGGAGGTGTTGCTGTTGGCGGCACCCCTCTCAAACCGGTCATATTCCTTCATGGTCTGGTAGTCCAAGTCCTTGCGGTCGACGACAAAGAGGACCTTGTCAATATAGGGTAGTGCCGTAGCAAGCTGAGCCGTCTTGAAGCTGGTCAGGGTTTTGCCTGAGCCGGTGGTATGCCAAATATATCCCCCAGCCTCCAGGGAACCTAGCTTTTTATAGTTGGTAGCAATCTCGATGCGGTTTAAGATCCTCTCTGTCGCCGCAATCTGGTACGGCCTCATGACCAACAGCAGTTCTTCCGAGGTAAAGACGCAGTACCGGGTCAAGATGTTTAGGATGGTGTGCTTGGCAAAGAAGGTCTTGGTAAAGTCAACCAGGTCGTTAATGGCTCGGTTAGTCCCATCGGCCCAGCAGCTGGTAAATTCGAAGCTATTGCTGGTCTTTTTGCTTCTGCGCCCAGCATCAGCGGACTCCTTAATGTGCTGAGTGCGGGTGGTATTGGAATAGTACTTGGTATTGGTGCCGTTGGAGATGACGAAGATCTGGATGTACTCGTACAGGCCAGAGGCCGCCCAAAAGCTGTCCCGCTGATAGCGCCTAATTTGGTTAAAGGCCTCCCGAATGGCTACACCCCGGCGCTTTAATTCAATATGCACCAGGGGCAGGCCATTGACCAGCACCGTCACATCATACCGGGTTTCCCGGGCACCCCCCGCCTCCTCATACTGATTCAGGACCTGCAGGCGATTATTGTGGATGTTCTTCTTGTCAATCAGCAGGATGTTCTTGGTGCTGCCGTCGTCCCGACAAAGGATTTGCACCTGGTCCTCCTGAATCCTGCGGGTCTTTTCCACGATGCCCTCATTGGCCCCGGCCGGATTCTGTCCATAGAATCTGGACCATTCTGCATCAGAAAAGGTTACTTGGTTCAGAATCTCCAACTGACGGCGCAGGTTGGCGATTAAGGCAGCCTCACCGGTGACATTGATGTACTCATAGCCCTGGGAGCAGAGCCGCTGGATAAAGTCCTTTTCCGAGGCCGCTTCGCTCTGGTAATCCACCGGGCCATAGGGCTCTGGGTTATACTCTGCTACAACAGTAGACTCATTGGATGCCGCCACAATGTTATAGGAGGTCATGACCCAACCTCCTCAAAGGTCAATAGCTTGTCCCGGTAATACTCATATTGCTGCCGCCGGGCCGCAATCTCCGCAGGCAAGCCCTGGGTAATGTCGTTGACCAAGGCATCAAAGCGGTCCAGGATGGCTACGATGCGCCGCTGTTCAGCCAGGGGCGGGACGGGGATTGTGAGAGTTTCAAGCTTTCTAACGGATAAACCAGGCTGGGCAGATATCGTAGCGTACTGATTAAGATCCATAGTAGTCAGCATATGAAAAGCCCAATCTGTATCAACCTCCGGCCTTGCTTCAACCACTACAGCATGTTCCGTAGCATAGAACTCACCGGTTACCCGTCTAATGTTTCCGCATAATGCACCTTGACGACCAACAAGAATCAGGTTCCCATTATGACTTGCTTCTTTTACATAGCCGCGAAGGCCATTTCCCCCATAGCAAGGCAATGCGAACTCTTCACTTTCTGAACTAGCTATTTCTGAAGCCTTTATGCTAACGCCAGCTTTCATTTCAAACAGGTCTCCTAGCGCGAATATTTCTGTGTCATCACTAGATGTCAAGAGCGAATCCCGATAATACTCATATTGCTTCTTGCGAGCCTCCAGCTCAGCCTCCAGCTCAGCCTCCAGCTCAGTAAACTTATCCAGAACTCGCACGATTTCCTCTTGGACCGGCAAAGGAGGAATGGCAAGTGGGAAGCTTTCAATCATAGGTTTGCGTATTGACGTGACTGTCGCGTTCACTGCTTTCATCATAATAAACTTTTTAAAATGCGTCACCAAATAATAATATGCGTATTTAGTATTCATTTGGCTATGTGTAAAATGAATTCGATATGCTCGTTGATGTAGATCATACTTCCCATCAACATAATGAAAGATATCACCAATTCCTCCCTCACCAGGAATTAGAATTGCTTCTTCGTCAAAAATAAATTTATTGCTTTTCATTATGTTTTTTGAACGTACAAAGAAAGGGTATGCTCCATCCTCCTCTGCATCAACTCGATTACTGCTACCAGTACCAATTTCTGCAATTCCGCTAAGCCTCTTACACTCCACTCCGTCCGGGCACAATTCGGCAATCAATTCATCCAGCCTGCTCATACCCCTTCCCCCTCTATCTCGGCAATGATAGCGGCAATTTCTTTCCTAAGGACATCTCCCCGGGCCACAATTCCTTCGATCTCGGCATTGAGCTTTACTATATCCACAACCTCCCGCTTGTCCTCCTGTTCCACATAGGTGGAGACGGAGAGGTTGTACTGCTGCTGGGCAATCTCGTCATTATTTACCAGACGCACGAAATAATCCTCATCCTCGCGGCTTTCATAGGCGGCCATGATCTTGGCTATATTAGCATCAGTCAGCTTATTGCTGTTGGTGACCTTGATAAACTCCCGGGAGGCATCGATGAATAGGGTGCTGTTCTCGCCCTTGGACTTCTTTAGCACCATAATACAGGTGGCGATGCTGGTACCATAGAACAGCTTGTCCGGCAACTGAATGACGCAATCCACATAGTTATTGTCAATGAGGTACTTCCTGATCTTCTGTTCGGCACCGCCGCGGTACAAGATGCCAGGAAAGCAGACGATGGCCGCCGTGCCATTGGTGGCCAGCCAGGAAAGGCTGTGCATAATAAAGGCAAGGTCGGCTTTGGACTTAGGTGCCAGCACGCCGGCGGGGGAAAATCGCAGGTCGTTGATGAGCAGGGGGTTAGCGTCGCCGTCCCATCTGATCGAGTACGGCGGATTGGATACTATGGCCTCAAAGGGTTCATCGTCCCAATGCAAGGGATCAATAAGGGTGTCCCCGTGGCCAATGTCGAATTTGTCATAGTCGATATCGTGGAGGAACATATTGATGCGGCAGAGGTTATAGGTGGTTAGGTTAATTTCCTGGCCAAAGAATCCTTGCCGGACATTATCCCTGCCCAGTATTTTTGCCGCCTTCAGCAGCAGCGAACCTGAACCGCAGGCCGGGTCATAGACCTTGTTGACCTCAGTCTTACCCACCAGGGCGATGCGGGTCAGTAATTCGGAAACCTCCTGGGGGGCAAAATATTCGCCGCCGCTTTTACCGGCATTGGAGGCATACATTCCCATCAGGAATTCATAAGCATCGCCAAAGGCGTCAATGGTATTGTCCCTGTAGTCGCCCAGCTTCATCTCACCGATACCGTTCATCAGCTTGACAAGCTTATCGTTGCGCTGGGCCACCGTGCCCCCCAGCTTATTGCTGTTGACATCCATGTCGTCAAAGAGCCCTTTAAAGTTTTCCTCGCTACTGGTCCCCTGGGCCGAGGCCTCTACGCTTTTGAATATAGCTTCTAGGGTTTCGTTGAGGTT
>DAIOXA010000006.1:0-4100 GCA_036758185.1 Bacillota bacterium | reverse complement strand
CACATTCTCAAAAAGCTGGCTGGGTAGGATGAAGAATCCCTTGGTAGCGACAAGGTCCTCCCGAGCTTGCTCTGCCCTCTTGTCGGGTAACTTAGCATAGCTAAAGCCTTTATCCCCGGCCTCCCTTTCGCCAGCGTTGATATAATCTGCGAGATTCTCCGATATGTAACGATAAAAGAGCATACCCAGGACATACTGCTTAAAGTCCCAGCCATCGACACTGCCCCGCAGATCGTTGGCAATACTCCAGATGGTGCGGTGCAGCTCAGCTCGCTGCTGTTCTTTTCTGTTATCGGTCATAGTGCATCTCCCTTGGCAAGATTTATTGGACTCCTTAATAAGGCTTGATGACCTCTATATCATCCATGGGATAGTGTTTTAGGTTTCGCGTATACAACCGATAGCCGGTATGTTTGGCTGTGGCAGCTATGATGGCATCGGCAACATTAGTACCATGACTCTTTCTGTATCGGTTTATGTACATGCCTGCAGTAGTAGCTATTTCATCAGTGACCTGGATAATACTAAAGCATACAAAAAAGCGCTCCAGCTGTCTTTCTTCCCCAGGGCGCATGCCGCTGAGCAGCTCAATCCTGGTTAAGACAGAACAAGTAGGCGTATTCCCAGCATGAATACAATCCTGCAAAAGCGTGGTGGCCTCTTTATTACCCTTCAGGTGGTCAATGAGGATGTCTGAATCAAATACAGCATTCATCTCGGTGGCTCCTCTAGGCGTGTACTGAGCTCACTTCGCAATTTGTTAACATAATTCTCCGCGCTAATATCGTCGTGGTCTTTCCATAGCCCCTGGGTCTCTAATATACAGTCTTCAGGCACTTGTTTTTTCTCAGCGATATAATAGTCTACAGCTTCACGAATGAGTTCAGCTAAAGCCACGCCTTGTCGGGTAGCCAGTTTATCCAGTTCTTCCCTTTGGGACTCTCGGAGATAGATCTGTGTTCTCTTCATCGTATCCCACACCCCCTTTGAGATGTATACATCATAATTATACAGCGTCAGACTAATAATTGGAAGCCCAATTACGTGTTCCCTACATATTTTTGACAAGGCTTAAAGGCCACCAACCCATGATTTACTGAAGCTGTAGCCTAATTTTAGCTTTATCTGCTGTCAAAGTTTCGCACCCCGCTACGAAATTTTGGTCACAAAGGCCTGTTGCCGATGCCTGCTAATCGTCCAAGTCGCGTCCTTCGGTACAAATATCGTCCAGCCAGCCCTCGTCATAGGATGAACCGCAGTCTTTGTAAGGCACGGCCCGGGGTCTGCCCATCTTGTACAATGGACATGACTTGGGTCCGTAGCAAAAACTCTCGAAGCGGTACTTCTTGCTGACACCCCAGTTATATTCAATCTCCACTGCTGACATGGTGGCCCAGGCACATTGAAAGCACTTACCCTTGTACCTAGCGGTGCTGAGCATCCTTGCGCCGCGCCGCTCGTAAGTAGCCATGTCCGGCGGCTCTATTAGATATGGCGGCGGAGGGGTTTCGGATTGCTGGGCTTTCTTTATTATCTTCAGCCCTCCGGCCCGGTAGTAATCGGCATAGTCAGTCACATCATACATCTTCGTCCAGGCCGTTCCCTTTGCTTCGTCACCTATGCCAAAGACCAACTTCTGCTGCTGTTTCTCTGAAATGGCGACAGAGAACTGAGCCTCAACCTCGTTGGCTTCGCCGTGGAGGAACAGGATAAACCCCCGATGATAGTGAGTTTATCCAGCCGATACCTCCACACATTGGTGCGAGGTTGAATTGATCTTATCGTACCTTGCCATAGGATTTTTTCCGGTTCGTTAACCTTCATTCCTGCATCCCCACTTTTGATATCTAGGTGGTGTTAAATACTCTTGTCAGGTTATTCTCTATCTCAGCATCTTTTTCCTGCGTCGACCACCTATCTATACTCCCCTCGAAGTCACTATATGAAGTAGAGGGTGTCTCCTTCGGCGGGTTCAGTAATATTTTGGGAGTGTCTTTCAATGCTCATGAAAGAAGATGATTGTATGGCTGGCTCTACTACCAATATCATCATTCGCATGGATGCCGACCTGAAGGCACAGGCAGACAAGATGTTTAACGAATTGGGGATGATTCTCTCCACGGCGTTCAACATTTTTGTCCGTCAATCGCTTTGGGAAGGCCGGATTCCCTTTGGTATCTCCCTCAACCAGCCCAATGCCGAAACCATTGCTGCGATGCAGGAAGCGGAACGTATTGTCCGCGACCCCGATGCAAAACGCTACAGCGATGTAGAGGAAGCGTTGAGGGATCTTAAAAGATGAAGCTGAATGTTGTTTGGACTCGTAAGCTACCACCACTTAGGCAGCCCCCGACACAGAAATATTCTTTTAGCCGTGGCACTGCTTATTAGGGGTTTGCTGAAAGGCAAATAGCTACTTCTTAGTTGAGGAGGTGGCTATTTTATATTATACTTAGAGCAGGAGGTGGCACTATGCGGGTCAATTCTACAGATTTACAAAATGCCTTTGGCAAATACCTTGCCCTGCTGGAAAAAGAAGATATCATTGTAGTAAAAAACGGCAAGACCGTGGCTAAGATGAGTAAATTTAACGTACCAGATTACGCCATCCTGCATGAAGAGGCTATGAATTACAAGAGTACCCGGCGGAAGATTAGCTATGAGGAATACGAGGCGCTGGTGGAGTCCTCCGACCAACGTTATGAGCTAATCGGTGGGGAAGTTTACCTTCTGGCTGCCCCCAGTTATCCCCACCAGGTGGTGGTCAATGAGATTGCCGGACGATTCTATATCTTCTTTAAGGGTAAGTCCTGCCAATCGCTGACCTCACCCTTTGATGTCCGGCTCTATGGTTTTGCTACTAAATTTGCAGAAGATCCGAATGTCGTTCAGCCGGACATTGTAGTAATCTGTGATAAGGACAAGGTGCGAGATAGAAAGTACCATGGCGTGCCGACTTTAATCGTCGAGGTTCTCTCTCCCTCTACTAAAGGCAAAGATCTTGCCACCAAACTGGAGCTATATCGAAAAAGCGGGGTGTCAGAGTATTGGATTGTAGACCCGGAGAAAAGACAAGTGGTTTTCCATTCCTTTTCACCCCAGCGGGAAATTGACAGATATGAAATTTTTCAAGAGGGAAACACAGTGATTTCAGCAGCTTTTAAGGGCCTAGAGCTACCAGTGCAGGGGATATTTGCTGATCTGTAGATGAATCCAACCTGGACTTTGCAAATTTCTGATGGTAAAAGCTATGGTGTGCTGCCGGACAGGCGCAAATCTCTTAACAAAGACATGCGCACACATTAATATACACATAGGGAGGTGTAGGCATGCGCTCCAATATTGACATCGATGATGAATTGATGGAGAGGGCATTGCGCCTGTCGGGCTTGACTACCAAAAAAGAGGTGGTCCACCGGGCCTTGGCAGAGTTTGTGCATAACTTGGCCCGTAAGGATCTGGCGGATCTGGAGGGGAAGATTCAACTGACCCCCGAATACGATTATAAGCAGTTGAGGGGGGGCAGAGAACTTGATCATGGTAGATACATCCGTGCTGATCGGGTTTCTGAAGGGGAGTAGCAGCCAGAAGGTCAAATTATTTCAGGAAGTGCTACTGCGGAAAATCCCCTACGGTATCTCTGCCTTGACACTGCAGGAGGTCTTGCAGGGTGCCCGGACCGAGGCCGATTTCAAGACCCTGGAAGAATATCTTTCGACTCAGCACATTTACTACTTGGGGAGATCCCCCCAATTCTATACCAAGGCCGCTGAAATGTACTGCCAATTACGGTGGAAAGGTGTAACGCCCCGTAGTAGTATAGATTTACTCATCGCCCTGACCGCTATCGAAAATAATCTTGTCCTGCTCCACGACGACCGAGAACTTGATTTTCTGGCCGAGAATATCCATGGACTCAAAATTTTGGACGCGTCGGTAAATGACCTTGGGTTATGAGAAGAATATTGTAGTGGCCCATGACGGGTTAACACCTGTGTCATGGGTTGTTTTAGTCTATGTGGAACGAAAAGCCCCGTCCCCTGGGTTTCAGCCCCTGTGGTATAATGGAGACAGTTTTGAGCAAGGGAGTTTTTACTATG